>JBOHTE010000618.1:0-2706 GCA_050733555.1 Gemmatimonadaceae bacterium
GTTGAGCGCACAGACCGCCCGCGACACCGCGGCCGTCCGCGGCGTCGTCCAGGACGAGGTCGGGGCGTGGGACAAGGGTGATGCGGCCGCCTATTCGCGTCACGTCGCAACGGATGCGACGTTCACGAACATCCGCGGTCAGTTCTTCACGGGCCATGCGGCTTTTCTGAAGCAGCACGCGGTGATCTTCGGCAGCATTTTCAAGCATACGACCTTACAGCAGGACATCGTCGCGCTCCGCTTCTTTACGCCTGATGTGGCGGTCGTCGAGGTGCTGACGGCCGTTTCGGGCGTGACCAACCCACGCCCGGGGATGACGTTCGACGAGCACCGGCGACTGCGCACGCGCTTGCTGCAGGTCCTCGCACGGCAGGGTGGTGCGTGGAAGATCGTTTCCTATCACAATGTGGACGTGAAGCCCGCGGTGCCGGTTCCGGAGCCCGGATCGCCGCACGCGAACGAGTAGGCGTGCCTGCGCCTGGTGAGCCGCCTCACCCGCGCGCGCTGCTGGCCGGGCGAGAGCCTGTCGGAGCGCGAAGCATGATTGTTCGCCATGGAATGCGCCGCGGTGGCATTCGCCCGGGGGCGGAGCGATTCGCGGTCGCTCGCTTGGCTCGCACATTATATGACTCGCTCGCTGCGATGCGCGCCGATCACGCCTTCGAGCTCGAGCTCGATTGAGCCGGTCCGTATCTTTCACCGAGCTGCAGAACGTGCGGAGAGCCTGACGGCCGATATCACGCTGCACCATCAGCGATACCCTCACGCCAATGCGCCCACTGCGATATTCCATCAACCTCACATTGGACGGGTGCTGCGAGCATCGTCTAGGACCCCCGAAGGTAGCCATTGCGCGAACGCGTCAAGGAGGGGACAGCCGTGAAAGCCGCGGTCCTGCATATTCGTGGCGAACCTCCCCGGTTCGAGGACTTCCCTGACCCCCAGTCCGGACCAGACGAAGTTCTTGTTCGTGTCAGAGCCGCGTCGCTGAAGAACGTCGACAAGGCGATGGCGAGTGGCGCACACTACGACAGTCATCGCGAACTGCCGATGGTCTGTGGTATCGACGGTGTCGGCGTGATTGACAATGAGACACGGGTCTTTTGTGGTGGGGCGCGGCCACCTTATGGGATGATGGCCGAGCATACCGTCGTGCCCAGGGCGTGGTGTCTGCCCATTCCTGAAAATGTTGACGATATCAGCGCTGCGGCCTTGCCGAATCCGGCGCTATCGTCCTGGCTTCCCCTCGTCTGGGGCGCACAACTCGAGCAAGGGCAAACGGTCTTGATTCTCGGTGCGACAGGAGTGGCTGGCAAACTCGCTATCCAGATCGCAAAGCATCTGGGTGCCGGCCGGGTCGTTGCCGCAGGGCGCAATGAGCAGGTGCTGGAGGCACTGCCCGATCTCGGCGCGGATGCGACGATTGCTCTCGACCAACCGGATCAGAAGCTGGCCGCGGCCTTCAGGCGCGAATCCAGTCTCAAACGATTCGATATTGTTCTTGACTATGTGTGGGGTCACCCGACTGAAGTTCTCCTTGATGCCCTGACCGGTCATGATGTGAAGGCAGAGTCCTCCAGGATCCGCCTGTTCGAGATCGGCGACATGGCTGGCCCTCGCGTCTCCGTTTCCGCCGCGGTACTCCGCAGCTCCGGAATCGAGATTTACGGAAGCGGGGGTGGTGGCATTCCACATACAGCCATCTTCGACGCCTTCCCGCAGCTTTGGGCTCTGGCTGCCAGTGGTAAGCTCACCATCGATACCGAACCTGTCCCGCTTGCCGCCATCGAGAGCGCCTGGCGACGACATGACCTGCCGGGGCGCAGACTTGTCATCATCCCGTAGCCGATAGACCACACCTACCACTCCGGTATTCCATCAACGTCACATGGGACGGGTGCTGCGATCATCGTGTAATGATCGCGGACGAAGTCCTGCATCGTCACGCCGTCGAGAATCTCAGCCGGGCTGACGCCCTCCCTGGCACGCCGTTCGGCAGCTCGAGTCGGAGCCGGGCAGGGGACTACTCGTGGGCGGCGTGACACTTGACCCCGGCGCCACCGTGCACGCCGAAGGTTACCGAGCAGGCGCGGGGTGCCTCGGGGCAACGCTATAAGGCGCGAGACGACTGGTCGCTCGAGCTCGCGCTTTCACACTATCCAGCTCGGACAGCCACGCGCGCATTTGCCGAACCGTCGGATGCTCCGGCACGATCTGGCGCTCGATCGACTCGATGGCATCTCGCAGCAGCGTGTCCGCGGCTGCATAGTGGCCGGTGCGGGTGAGCAGCATCCCGAGCATCGCGCGCGTGAACGCCGTGTTCGGATCTTGCGCACCGCCCTCCCGTTCGCGGATGGCTGCCGCATCGCGCAGCAGCGGCTCCGCCTCGCCGAGCCGCCGTTGATCGATCAGCAGCCGCGCGAGATTGATCTCGATCCCGGCCACGTTCCCCTCGCTGGCGTGAAAGCGCTTCTGGAGCGTGAGGCTTTTGCGGTAGAGCGATTCCGCTTCGGCCGCCTGGCCGGCCAACGCGAGCGTGGCTGCCACCTGGCTGAGCGCCGTCGCAATCACGGGGTGCTCGGTGCCGTAGGCTGCCTCGAGCATGCGCAGGTACTCCCGCGCCATGGGCACCGCGGCGGCGTAGTCACCGCTCTTCGCCAGGAACGCGCTGAGATCCGACACGGCGTACGCGGTCATCGGGTGCCC
>JBOHTE010000619.1:0-1541 GCA_050733555.1 Gemmatimonadaceae bacterium
CAGGTGGACAAGGAGTGCGGCAAGGTTCCCGCAAAGCCCGCATGGCTCGCGCGGGCCGATTCGCTCTCTACACTCTCCAACATCTTGAGCGACAGCGTTCGCTCAATCGAGAATCGCATGGGGACGGAGGGCTCGCGGGCGAGCGGGATGGAGATCGTCGCTTACAATCTCGCGTTCGAGCGCCTCACCACCTGGTACCACGCGCCGAACGGCAACGGGAATCTCAGCAAGACGGAATACGCCGTGCTGGACTCGCACAAGCAGCAACTCGAACAGTACGCCGCCATTTTCCGGTGAGTGGCGTACAGCGGGGCATTGTCTACGCGATCGGCGCGCTGCTGCTCGGCGCGCCGAGCACGCCCACGGGCGCGGTGCTGCCCCGCTCCACGCTTGCCGTGCGCGCCGCGGGTGCGTGGCGCATCTGGTGGCGTGCGGATCTGGCGCCGGACAGTTGGACCAACCCGAACGCGGTGTTGGCCGCCGCGCTGTCGTGGCACGCGGCGAGCGCCGGGATGCAGTGGAGTGAGATCGAGCTCGCTGGTTCCGGCGAAGCCTGGCGCACGCGCGTGGTGCTGGTGAAGCTCGATGCGCGCACGGTGCACTTGCGACTCGACACGGCGTTCACCGCGCGGCTCACTCCCGCGTGGACACTCGCGCGCGCCGACTCGCAAACCGTCTTCGCGGTAAATGCCGGCCAATTCGTGCAGGCACTTCCCTGGGGATGGGTCGTGCTGGGAGGACGACAGTTCCTGGCTCCCGGGCGCGGGCCGTTGTCCGTCGCTGTCGTGATGGATTCCGGCGGCACGCTCCGCTGGCTGCGCGGCGACGAGGTACTTCGCCAGCCGACAGCGCACGTGGCGTGGGCATTCGAGTCCTACCCCGCGCTGCTCGATTCGGGCGTTGTTCCCGATCCGCTGCGCGGCAGCGGTCGCGGCCTTGATGTCGCCCATCGCGACGCACGCCTTGCGCTCGGCCGGTTGGCGGACGGCACACTGCTCGTCGCGCTCACCCGATTCGGAGCATTCGGCGGCACGCTCGGGTCGGTGCCATTTGGTCTGACGACACCGGAGATGGCCGCGCTGATGGGTGCGCTCGGCTGCCGCGATGCGGTTCTGCTCGATGGCGGCATTTCCGCGCAGATGCTGATTCGAGACTCATCAGGCACGGCGCATCGCTGGCACGGTCTCCGCGAGGTCCCGCTGGCGCTGACGGCGTCGCCCCGCCCTTTCGCCACACCCTTCCGCCTCGCCCGTGGGAATGGTCCCCTCCCCGCCACCCTCCCCTTGGGAATCGGCAATCGGGAATGGGGAATGGTGGGAAGGGGGAATGGGGAGGCCAATTCCCCATTCCCCATGACATCGGGGTGGAGCGGCGGGGGGCGGATTGCCTCACCCATTCCTCGTTCCCGATTGCCCATTCCCAAGTGAGGGGCGCAAGGGCGGGGCTAGCCGGCGCTTCCCGCAGGGTGCTCCCAAAGGGAGTCGCCCGCTTCCCGCAGGGTGCTCCCAATGGGAGTCGCCCGCTTCCCGCAGCCAGCCGCA
>JBOHTE010000620.1:0-3259 GCA_050733555.1 Gemmatimonadaceae bacterium
GGCGGCTGTGAAAAAACGTGGTGGGGTGCGGTGTGGGGAGGTCTTCCTCCCCGATTCCCCATTCCCGTTTGCCCATTCCCAAGGGCGGGGAAGGGCGGCGGGGAGGGGTGGCAGGGCGGGATGGGGCACTTGCTCTTATGTCGGACTCCTACCTATAATAGGCAGAACTTCTACCTGATGCCCGATGCCCCGACCGCCGTCCGATCCGCCCAGGAGCGACCTGCTCAAGGGCACGCTCGACATGCTCATCCTGCAAACCCTCACGCTGCAGTCCCTGCACGGTTACGCCATCGCGCAGCACATCGCGCGGCTCTCCGATGGGGTGTTCACCGTGGAGCAGGGGTCGCTCTATCCCGCGCTCGAGCGCCTGCAGAGCAAGGGCTGGGTCACCTCCCGATGGGGCCAGTCACCCACGGGACGCCGCGCACGCTACTACACCATCACGGCCGCGGGACGCCGCCAGCTCGGTCAGGAAGTGTCGAGCTTCGAACGCGTCCTCCAGGCCATCCAGCGCATCATGAAGCCCGCCTGAGCGGAGAGATCCCATGTCACTCCTCGATTCGCTGCGGCATCGGCTGCGGGTGCTGCTCCGCCCAGGCTCGTACGACCGTGAGCTGGAGGATGAGATCCGTTTCCACCTTTCGCTCGACGCCATGCAGCACGCGCGCGCTGCGCAGCACGAGTTGCCGGGCGACGAGGCCGCACTCGCCGCGCGCCGCCAATTCGGCAACGTCGCCATCCACAAGGAGGACGTGCGCCGGGCTGCCGGTCTGGGATTCATGGAGATGGCACGGCAGGACCTCCGCTTCGCACTGCGTACCTTCAAACGCAACCCCGGCTTCACCGCGGTCGCCATTCTCACGCTCGCACTCGGCATTGGCGCCAACACCGCGATCTTCAGCGCCGTGAACGCATTGCTCCTGCGTCCGCTGCCGTACAAGGATCCCGCGCGGCTCATGAAGGTCACGCTCACCGTCCCCGCGCGCGGCAGCAAGCCCGCGCGTCATGGCATGGTGTGGTCGTATCCCAAGTTCACCGTCTTCCGCGATGCGCAGACGGTGTTCCAGGACCTCACGCTCTCCACCGACTACCAGGCCACGCTCACCGGCACCGGCGCCGACGCAGAGCGCGCTACCGGCGAAGTGACCGATGCACGCTACTTCCCGCTTCTCGGCGTGCACCCCGCGCTGGGGCGCAACTTCACGGCGAGCGAAGCCGGTCAGCCCGGCGGACCGCGCGCGGTCATCCTGAGCCAGGCGCTCTGGAGCCGCCGCTTCAACGCCAACCCCGCCGTCCTCGGCACCGCGCTCGACATTGACGGCGACCCGTACACGATCGTCGGCGTGGCGCCCGCGGGCTTCGCGGGACTCTCGGGACACGCCGATTACTGGGTACCCATCCTGTCGCAGTCGCGGAACCTGTACACCGAAGCGTGGAACCACAGCTTCACGCTCATCGCGCGTCTCCGTGCTGGCGTGTCGCCGGCACTGGCCGCGGCGCAGGTGCGGCAGCTCGGCACGCGCGTGGATGCCGCGTATCCCGAAAGCGATGCCGCCCTGCACTGGGGCGCGGAGGCGCAACAGCTCGACGCCACGCGTCTCGCGCCCGTGATCCGGAAGTCGCTGCTCGTGCTGCTGGGCGCGGTGGGACTCGTACTGCTCATCGCGTGCGCCAACGTGGCGAATCTCTTTCTCGTGCGCGCGGGCGGCCGGCGTCGCGAGATTGCCGTGCGACTGGCCGTGGGCGCCGGTCGCGCGCGGCTCGTGCGCCAGCTCCTCACCGAGAGCATTCTGCTCGCGTTCGTGGGCGGCGTCGCGAGCATCGCGCTGGCCTGGTGGGGGACGCACGCGCTGGCCGCGCTCGGGCCCTCCAGCCTGTCGCGCATGCAGCGATTCTCCGGACTCGGCGCCGTGACGTTCGCGTCCATCAGGCTCGACGTCACCACACTCGTGTTCGCCGGCGTGCTGGCGCTCGCCACGGGCGTGGTGTTCGGCCTGGTGCCGGCGCTGCAGTCCACGCACCCGTCGCTCACCGACGCGCTCAAGGAAGGCGACGCGGTGCCCCGCGAGCGCGGCAGGCACGCGTTCTCCGCTCGGAATCTGCTCGCCGTCGCCGAGATCGCGCTCGCCATCGTGCTGCTCGCCGGATCGGGACTCATGCTGCGCAGCCTTGACAAACTGCTCCGGGTGCAGCCCGGCTTTGACGCAAGCCACCTGCTCACCATGCGCCTCAACGCGCCCAACGGCTTCGGCCGCGACTCGCTGCCGCGGTTCTATCAGCAGATCCTCGATCGCATCGCCGCGCTCCCCGGCGTCACCGGCGCCGCGCTGGGCGACTGTCCCCCGCTCAACGGCGGGTGCAACGGCACGGATCTCGTGCGACGCGACCGTCCCGCGCCCGCGCCGGACGCCATGCCGTTGGTGGGCGTGCACTGGATCACGCCATCGTGGGCCGCCGTACTGCATGTCCCGCTCGAGCGCGGGCGGCGCTTCGACAGCCGCGACAGAGTGGGCGCGCGCAAGTCCGTGCTCGTGAGCGAGACGGCCGCGCGCACCATCTGGCCCGGCGAGGACCCCATTGGACGCCCCGTGAGCGTTGGGCAGGGCGGCTTCTGGGACGACACCGCGTATGTGGTGGGTGTGGTGGGCGATGTGCGCTTCTTCACGCTCGACTCGCTGCCCAGCGCCGATGTGTACCTGCCGTACGCCCAATCGCCCTCGGGACGGATGATGCTTTTCGTGCGCACGCCGGGCAGCCCGCTCGCGCTCGCGGCACCGGTGCGGCGCGCGCTGCACGAACTGGCCCCCGAGCTCCCCGTGTACGACGTCGCCACCATGGAATCGCGCGTGGCCGACGCCACCGCGTACACGCGCTTCAGCACCGCGCTGCTCGCGCTCTTCGCCGCCGTGGCGCTCGCGCTGGCGACCATTGGCGTGTACGGTGTGATCTCCTACCTGGTGGCGCAACGCACGCGCGAGATCGGTATCCGCGTCGCGCTCGGCGCGACACGCCGCGACGTCGTGGCGCTCGTCGTCGGACAGGGCGTCAGCATCGCCGCGGCTGGGGCAGTGCTGGGCATCGCGGCCGCGCTGGTCGTCACCCGCGTGCTGCGCTCACTGCTCTACGACGTGGCGCCGTCCGACCCGTGGACGTTTTCGGGGGTGGTGGGGGCGCTGGCGCTGGCGGTGATTCTCGCGAGCTGGATCCCTGCGCACCGCGCGGCCAGTATCCACCCGACGGAGGCGCTGAAGTAGGGAAG
>JBOHTE010000621.1:0-7568 GCA_050733555.1 Gemmatimonadaceae bacterium
ACCGCTTCATCGGCAACATTGACGCGGACTACAACCTCTCATCGCACGTCTCGCTCACGGGCCGACTGGGCGCCGACGTGCTGCACATGCGGGAGGATCAGTGGCAGTCACCGCTCGTGGTGGGCACGTATGCGTTTGGCGCCTCCGGCGTGGCGAAGAGCGCCGCCGACAACGGGAATCGCTACCTGATGGAAAGCTTCCTCACGTACCAGGGCGGCTCGGACACGGCGAGTGCCTGGAACATCGTGGGCGGCGCGAGCGTCGAGTACAACAAGGACGAGTCCAACTTCATCCGCGGCGAAGGATTCAGCAGCGCGGATCTGCATTACATTGACAACGCCACCAACATTGTCTCGTACGGCGGCACCGGCCCCGTGGAGCACAACCTGGTGTCGTACTTCGCACGAGCGAACTATTCGTGGAAGGATCGCTATCTGCTCTCCGGCAGCATGCGCGCGGACGGGTCATCCCGCTTCGGTCCGGACAAGCGCTACGGCTATTTCCCGGCGCTGTCCGCGGGCTGGCTGATCAGCGATGAATCCTTCATGAGTGGATTCAAGCAGCACCTGGGGTCCCTCAAGCTGCGCGGGAGTTTTGGTGTCACGGGCAATCAGGAGCTTCCGAACTTCGCCTATGCGGGCGTGTACGGCAGCGGCAACTATGGCAGTACGCCCGGCACGGCCCCGTCGACCTTTGGCAATCCGGATCTGAAGTGGGAATCCACCAAGGAATGGGATGCCGGACTCGACTGGAGTCCACTCGGCGGACGACTCACGGTCATCGCCGACTACTATCACAAACTCACGTCCGATCTGCTCGTCAATCGGCCCATCCCGGGCACCACCGGCTACCAGAGCTACTGGGACAACATTGGCAACGTGATGAATCGCGGATTCGAGCTCGGGCTCCAATCCGTGAACGTGACCGCGGATTCGCCGAATGGCTTCACGTGGCGCACCGATTTCAACATCGCGTTCAATCACAACGAGGTGACGGAGCTCTACAAGGATCAGCCGATCGATGGAAACAACTTCCGCGCGATTGACCGCGTGGCGGTGGGCTACCCGATCGGCGAATTCTATGTGCTGCACTTCCTGGGCGTGGATCCCCAGACGGGCGACGCGATGTACCAGGACGTGAATGGCGACGGCGAAATCACGTCGGCGGATCGCACGTACGCCGGAAACCCGCAGCCGAAATTCTATGGCGGATTCCGGAATACCTGGTCCTGGCACGGCGTGTCGCTCGCGGCCAACCTGCAGTTCAGCCAGGGCGCCAAGATCTTCAACCTGATGCGCATCTTCGCCGATGACGGCGGCTACCACTATGACAACAAGTTCACCTACGCGCTCTCGCGCTGGCAGAAGCCCGGCGACATCACGGACGAGCCGCGCGCGAGCTTCGATGGGACATCCGGCGGCAGGGAGATTTCGGATCACTTCCTCGAAGATGGGTCGTATCTGCGCGTCCAGGAGGTCACGCTGTCCTGGACGCTGCCGAAGTCGTTGCTGGCATTTGGCAATCTGCAGAACTCGCAGTTCTACGTGAGTGGGTTCAACCTGCACAACTTCACGAAGTACACCGGCTACGATCCCGACGTGAACAGCAACGGCTCGAGCGCCAACATTGAGCTTGGCACCGACTATTACGCCTATCCGCGTGCCCGCACGATTGCGATCGGCATTCGCGGAGACTTCTGATGAGTCCTCGCCTCATGACCATTTCATCGAGGATTAACCCGGCAATGCGCATTCGCATCCTGGCGGCCATGCTGCTGCTTGCAGCCGCCGCCTGCAGCAATCCGCTCGACGTGCAGCCGACGACCTCGATTCCGGATGCCACGGCCATTTCCGATGGCCCGAGCGCCCAGGCCGCACTCATGGGGGCCTACAACGGCCTGCAGAGCCTGTCGCTGTACGGAGAGGAACTCGTCGAGCTTGGCGACCTGTCCGCGGACAACGCCGAGAACAGCGGCACGTATACCTCGTACGCGGAGGTTGACGGCAATCAGCTGCACGCCAACAACTCGGCCGTCGCCGACATCTGGCTTGCCTCCTACGACGACATCAACCGCGCGAATGAAATCATCACGCGCGTACCGACCATCACCACCATTGATCCCGATCAGGCCACGGAAATTCTGGGCGAGGCGTACTTCCTTCGCGCGCTCAACTATTCCAATCTGGTCAAGCTCTACGGCGGCGTGCCCATCGTCACCGAACCGGCCAGCAACCTCGCGGATGCCAGCACCGTGACGCGGGCGAGCGTGGACGAGGTGTACGGCCAGATCCTGAAAGACCTGGATTCGGCCGCGGCCGGCATTTCCAACACGGATGAAACGACGCAGGCGACCGTGGGTGCGGTGGCGGCGCTGCGCGCCCGAGTGCTCCTGTACAAGGGTGATTGGGCGGGCGCCGAGGCGGCTGCCGCGGACGTGGAGAGCATGGGCTATGACCTGGCCCCCAGGTATCAGGATCTGTACTCGGCGACCGGGAACGCCACGGCCGAGGACATCTTCCGGATCATCCAGACCGAAATTCAGGAGAGCTTCCTCTCATACGACTACTTCACGCGCGGATTGGGTGGCGTGTACGAACTGCGACCCACGACGGATCTGATGCACGCCTACGATCCGAGCTTCGACCCGGAGGGCGACATCAGCAGCTACAACCCCACGGATCAGCGCGGCCAGTGGAACATCAGCATTGCCGGCAGCCGCGTGTACGGATCGAAGTACCGGTCCATCGTGGGGACGGAGTACTTCCCGGTGCTGCGCTTCGCCGAGGTGATCCTCACGCGTGCCGAAGCGCTGGCGCGGCTGGGTCAACTCAGCGACGCCGTGGATGAATACAACCGCGTGCGGGAGCGCGCTGGATTACCCGATGACATTCTGGGCGTGACGGTGATCGGGCCCGGTGCGACCGTGCTATCCACCCAGGATCAGGTGATTGCACGCATTCTCAACGAGCGCCGACTCGAGCTGGCGTTCGAGGGTGATCGGTGGCCGGATCTCGTCCGCACGGGGCTCGCGACGACGGTGATGGGCATTTCGGCACAGGCCACACTCTATCCAATTCCGCAACGCGAGGTGGATGTGGCGCCGGGGGTCACGCAGAACCCGGGTTACTGATCGGCGGGACACCGACGGGGCAGTCCCTGGGGCTGCCCCGTCACCTCCGTTCGGCAGCCGTCCGGTTCACCTCGGAATCGTCCGGCTCTGTCTGGCTGGCACGATGGCCGGAATCTGCAGCGTCCTGATCAGCGTGTCGAACGCCGCGAGCCGGACCTGCTCGATCGTCCGCAAGCGTGCGAGCTGCTCCGTCACCTTGCCGCTCAGCTCCGAATAGACCGCGCGCTGTGCCGGTGTTGGCGCAGCGTCGGCGCCCTGCACCATGACGTTCAGCGTGAGCAGCTTGTTGTACAGCTTGATGGGATAGTTGAGTGTGATCTCGTCAGCGTGCGATTCCACTTCCGCGAGCGCAAAGCGCACGCTGTCGAGCTGCGCGGAAAGGGTATCGGCAGCGGCAGACACGCGCTCTGCATATGGCATCTGCTTCGCCTGCGCGCGTCGCTGCCGGAGCTGCTCTTCGATGCTCTCGATGCGCTGCACGGATATCACGGTCGAGTCGATCGCAGTGCGGACCTGCAGCGCCAGCGCATACTCGGCGGCGAGATCCGGCGGCGACGTCCTGACTCGCGGGTCCTCGGTGACGTGGAACCGGCGTTCCACGGTCGTCCTGCCAACGGTGAGCCGAGCAGTGTACGTGCCGGGCACCACCTGTGGTCCGTCCAGCATTCCCTCGTCCACCACTACGTTGTCGAGCTTGTGGGCTGGCTCCGCACGGAGGTTCCAGACAAAGCGATTCGCGCCCGCGTGCGTGGCGACGATCGAATCGCTGGGCGCATAGGAGCTGCTGTCATCCGCAGTGGTGTCCCGGTGCGTGGAGCCCGTATCGGTGGCGCTGGCGCTGGAAAAACGGCGCACTACGGCTCCGGTGCTGTCCAGAAAGGCGAGTGTCACGGTGTCATGCGGTTGCTCGTGCAGCCAGTAGTCCACGATGGCTCCATCCGGGGGATTGTCGCCCGCGGTGACCCGGTGACCACTCCCGCCCAGGAAGCGCACGGCGGGTTCCGGCGTGTAGAGAAAGACGCCAGCGTGCCGTATGGAATCGGCGATCTGGCGCAGCGGGGCGATATCATCGAGCGACCAGAAGGCGCGACCATGCGTGGCGACTATGAGATCGGCGTCGTGAATGGTGAGATCACGCACGGAGGAGCGGGGAAGATTGAGCTGCAGGGATTGCCAGTGTCCGCCATCATCAAAGGACACCCACACGCCGGACTCCGTGCCCGCGAACAGGAGGCCGCGTCGCACCGGGTCTTCCCGGACGGATCGGGTGTAGGCGGTTGCGGGAATTCCCGTGATGATCCGCGTCCAGCTTTTCCCGTAGTCCGTGGTTCTGAAGAGCATGGGTTGCAGGTCATCGAGCTGGTACCGATTGGCCGCCACGTATGCAGTGCCCGCGTCGAAGTGCGACGGCTCGATGATACTCACGCGAGTGAACGGTTTGAGCGCCGGTGGAGTCACATCAGTCCAACTGGCGCCGCCGTCGCGCGAGAGATGGATCAGGCCATCATCCGACCCCGCCCACAGTTCGCCGGGCTTCACCGGGGATTCGGCCAACGCGAAGATCGTCCCGTACCATTCGGTGCCGGTCATGTCGCGCGTCAGGGGCCCGCCGACCGGTCCCAGCGTCGTCGAGTCGTGCCGGGTCAGATCAGGACTGATGCGCGTCCAGTTTTCGCCGTCGTCCGACGTCCTCAAGACGTACTGCGCCGCAACGTAGAGCGTGTTGCTGTCGTGTGGCGAGAATACAATGGGAAAGGTCCACTGGAAGCGATAGGGGACGTCCTTCGCGGCGTAGCCATCGTAGTTGTTGAGCCAGATGGACACATCGCGCGACTGGTTGGTCCGATCGTCGAATCGCGTGACGGTGCCCATGTAGCTGCCGGCGAACACGACGTGCGGATCTTCCGGCTTGGGCGCGATGTAGCTGCTCTCGCCACCGGAGACGTCGTGCCAGTCCGAATCGGTGATCACGCCGTGGTCCGACCGGCTGGCAATGGAGACCGTGGTGTTGTCCTGCTGCGCCCCGTAGATGCGGTAGGGAAACTGGTTATCGGTGATCACGTGGTAGAACTGCGCGGTAGGCTGATTGTCGATGCTCGACCACGTGTCCCCGCCGTCCATGCTGATGGTCGCCCCGCCGTCGTTCCCTTCGATCAGGCGGCGGGCGTCCGTGGGATCCACCCAGAGTGTGTGATCGTCGCCGTGCGGGACACGCACGCGCGAGAACGTCGTGCCGCCATCGATGGAGCGCCACGTTTCCAGATTCAGCGCGTACACGGTGTTCTCGTTCGCGGGGTCGGCGGTAATCCCCGAGAAGTACCAGGGACGGACCATGAATTTCTGGTCGCTGTTCACCCGGCTCCATGTCGCGCCGGCGTCGTCGGATCGGAAGATGCCGCCGGACGAGTCACGCGCTTCCACGCTGGCCCAGAGTCGGGAAGGGCGGGCCGGGGACACCGTGATGCCGATCCTCCCGATGGGGCCGTCCGGCAGACCGGCATGGTTCGTCAACTCGGTCCAGTGGTCTCCGCCATCCGTGCTCTTCCAGAGGCCACTGCGCCCGCCACCCGCGCTGAAGCCCCATGGAAAACGCTGGAACTTCCACATGGCCGCGTAGAGAATTCGCGGGTTAGCCGGGTCGAGGGCGAGATCGATGGCACCGGTACTGTCATTCAGGAAGAGCACGCGCCGCCAGGTCGCTCCGCCGTCACGTGAGCGATACACGCCTCGTTCCGGATTGGGGCCAAAGGCATGGCCCATCGCGGCGACATACACGAGGTTGGGATCATGCGGGTCCACGCGAACCGCGGCGATATGGCGGGTATCCTCCAGTCCGACGTGCCGCCAGCTTCGCGCACCGTCAGTGGAGCGGTACATGCCCGAGCCGCCAGTGAGATCCTCACGGAGGTCGGCCTCGCCCGTGCCGACATAGAGCACATTGGGGTCCGACGGCGCAATGGCAATGGCGCCAACACTGGCAACGTCGCTTGTGCTGTCCGTGACATTCCGCCAGGTCGTCCCGGCGTTCTCGGTCTTCCAGACGCCACCGTCGACGGCGCCAAAGTAGAAGACGAGCAGTTTCACGGGATCTCCGGCAACGGCAACCGCGCGGCCACCGCGAAACGGGCCCACCAGGCGCCACCGGAGCCCACGCAGGGCCGGATCATATGCCGGCAAGGCTGTTGTGCTGTCGGAGCGCGCTCGTCGCGCCCGTACGCGCTCACGCGGAGCATGGACCTGGGTCGCGGCTACGCTCGGGATCGTGGCGAGGGAGATCAGCGCAAGGGCACAGCACCATACCTGACGACGGACGGCATGCATGAGAGAGCCTCCACGATGTAGCGGCACGGACATCCGACACGCCGGGATGCAGGGGATGAAGCGGAGGAAGCGGATGCAGAGGATGCGGATGGCGAGAGGGTCGCGCGACATTTGGCGAGGGTGTACCTTTGAAGGTTATATGGCGCCACAAGCGCTCAGGAGCCCGGCGCGGCACGAACGGCAGCGCCGTCATACCAATTTCGCCCCTGTAGCTCAGGTGGATAGAGCAGCGGTTTCCTAAACCGTTGGCCGGGTGTTCGAGTCACCCCAGGGGCATTCGACGAAGGACGGCATCCCGGCCAGGCTCAGATCGTCGAAGGTACGAGATTACTCCAACCGGATGGCTGATGACACGTACGGGAGCATACGGGCGCCCCGATTTCGATGAGCGCACCGAGAACATTGTCGAGTGGGCTGAACTCCACTCCAGGCAGTTGACCATCGCGGCAGCGATCATCGTGGTGATTGCGGCCGGCGGGTGGTTCTACCACAAGTCCCAGGCCGTGCAGGCGAGCAACGCCTCCGCGGCGCTGAGCGATGCGGAGCTGGCGCTCACGGCCGGCAACCTGCCGTTGGCGCAGAGCAATCTGGAGAAGGTTGTGAGCCGGTATGGCAAGACCTCGTCAGGCGATCAGGCGCGACTGCTGTTGGCCGAAGTCCTCTACGACAATGGCCGGTACGAGGAAGGGATCAAGCAGCTGGCGTCGCTGCTGTCGTCAGACGACAAGGTCATGCGTGCCAGCGCGTACAACCTGACCGCGGCCGGGTACGACCAGACGAACAAGCCGGCCGACGCGGCCGCCGCGTACCAGAAGGCTGCGGCTGCGGCGGTCTATCCGGCCGATCGGGACGTGTATCTGGCGAGCGCCGGCCGGGCGCTCATGGATGCCGGGAAGACAGCCGATGCGAAGGTCATCTGGCAGAAGCTGGCCGATGATCCCTCGAGTCCGGCGGCATCGGAGGCGAAGATCCGGCTTGGCGAAATCGAGGCCAAGGTAGCGAAGCAAGGGTAGGCCGCGTCTGTCAGCTGTCGCGACGGGGGCCCGCAAGTGTCGCGAGCCCCCGCTTCTTTGGGTCACGCCAATAAGTGCGTATAAGATATATTATGTAAACTACA
>JBOHTE010000622.1:0-4195 GCA_050733555.1 Gemmatimonadaceae bacterium
CCATCGGATTGCTCACGACCGCCGCGATCGCCGCACTCGCGCCCGGCGCGCACGTCACGGTGCTGGCGCGTCACACCTTCCAGGGCGAGCACGCCCAACGCCTCGGCGCCGGTCGCGTGGTGAGCGCGCGCGGCGACTATACGGCCGCCCTCGCGGACGCCGGTGGGACGCGGCTGCTCCAGCCGATACTGGGGAAACCCGTGGGTGTGGGCGGTTTTGACCGCGTGTTCGTCTGTATAGGAGGGGCACGGGGGATGGACGACGCCATGCGCGTCACGCGGGCGGGAGGGACGATCGTGCTGCTGGGCAACTCGAGCACGATGAATGGACTCGACTGGACGCCCCTCTGGCTCAAGGAACTCACGGTGCGCGGCAGCCTCTGTTACGGCGTGCACCGGCACGCGAGTCCGGCCCGCACGGCGTTCGACGAAGCCGCGTCGCTCATCGCACAACGGCGCGTGGAGCTCTCACCACTGCTCACGCACACGTTCGCGCTGGCCGAGTATCGCGCCGCCGTGGCCACGGCCATGGACAAGGGTGAGAAGAAGAGTGTGAAGGTGGCGTTTGTGGTGGGTGGTGGCTCGTAGCTGGTGGCTGGTGGCTGGTGGCGGATCGTATGGACTCTTCCGGAGGTCGATCATGATTCGGACAGCAGGGTGCGTTACGCTGGTGCTTTCGTGTGCTGGCCTGATGACCTGTGGAGGGCGTCACGACGCGCCCGTCGCCGATGGTCACGCGGCGCCGGCGGCTGCGGCAGCGGCGCCATCGTCGAGCGAACCCGCGAACGCACCGGCCACACCAGCCGCTTCGGGAACTCCGAGCATCGACGCGGTGATTCTTACCCAGCAGGACATCGCCCGTTACAGGCGCGGCATGGAGGCCGAGCTGGAGTACGTGCGCGCACGCGCCGTCGACGTGAAGAACGCGAAGTCGTCGTCGGATTCGCTGAACGCCCTGTTCGCGCTCTCGGATGAAGGGGGGCGACGCAAGGCTGCAGTGAAGGCTGCTGGCATGGACGCGGACCAGTTCAGGTCCGTCGAGGACGCGATCGTTGCGGTGCTCGCACGGTGGGGCAATCAGCGCATGGTCGAGAGCATGAAGCAGGCGGCGGATACCGCCACCATGAGCCCCGAGCTGCGGGTGCGTGCCAAGGAAGGATTGCAGCGGCTCACGCAGGGGTTCAGCGACCTGCCCAAGGAGAACGTGGACCTCGTGCTGCCCCACGCCGCCGAACTGGACAGCCTGCGCGTGATGCCAGCCGCGCTGGCGGTGAAGGTGGCGGAGCGGAACTAGATCGGGGCGAGCGTGGTCAGCAGTGGTTCACGGTGTCGTGCGAAGGTGTGGTGATCGACGTAGATTGTCGGCGGAATCCATTCACTGAGGTCAACATGCTCAACTCCGCAGTCGCGTGGCCACGGATGGCAATGGCAGTCGCGGCGGCTGGAACGGCCCTGATCGTGGGCGGCGCAGCGAGCGCCCGCGCGCAGGATGCGACGGTACCCGATGTCGGCCAGGTCGCACCCGACTTCTCGGCACCTGGCGCCACACGGTACGGCGTCTTGCGCGACTCGATTTCGCTCGCGGCACTCCGCGGCAAGACCGTCGTGCTCGCCTTTTTCTTCAAGGCGCGGACCAAGGGCTGAACGGTCCAACTGGAGGCGTACCGTGATCAGTACGCCAAGCTGTTCAACGGTGGCAAGAACGTCGTGGTGCTCGCGATGAGCGCGGACCCCGACACCACGCTCGCGGCGTGGGCACACGAGGAAAGCTTCCCCATGCTCTTCGCGAGCGACTCGGGCGGCGCGGTTGGCAAGCGCTACGGGATCTTCAACGCCAAGTACAAGCTCGACACGCGTGTGGTGTTCGTCATTGCACCGGACGGCAAGATCACCTATCGCGCCATGCCATTCCGTGAGCTCGCAGCGAATGCGTACACGGAACTTGGGGACGCGGTTGGGAAGGCGGCGGGGGACGCCCCTCCGCACCCCCCAGCCCCTGGGAATCGGTAAGAGGGAATCGGCCACGCCCCACCACCCTTCCCTTGGGAATGGGCAATCGGGAATGGGGAATCGTGGGAATGGGGATTTCGTGGAAACGAGAGAGGTGGGCCGCCGAGCACAATGAAATGATGGCAGGTACGTCGCAAGGATGATGCGCGACGCAGGGACTGCTGAAATATTGGCGCGACCTTCAGCAGCCAGGTGAGATGAAGACGCGCGATTATCGCGACCTCGTCGTGTGGCAGCGCGCCGTGGATCTCGTCTCGGTGAGCTATCAGCTCGCCGAGCGGCTGCCAGCGAGCGAGCAATTCGGTCTCACCGCCCAGATCCGGCGCGCCGCGGCGTCGGTGCCGGGAAACATTGCCGAGGGCAATGCGCGCCGAAGCCGCGGCGATTACCTCCACCACCTGTCCATTGCGCGGGGGTCTCTGGCGGAGGTGTGCAGTCATGTCGAGCTGGCCTGCCGGCTGAACTACCTCCAGCCTGGCGACGTGCGGAAGTTCACGGCTCTGTCAACCAGGACCCACCGTTTGCTCTACAATCTCATCGAAGCCCTGAAAGTGCGACCACCATCGCACCGCTCGCCCTGACTCCTCCCCATTCCCCATTCCCACGATTCCCCATTCCCGTTTGCCCAATTCCAAGGGAAGGGCGGTGGGGCGTGGCCGATTCCCCATTCCCGTTTGCCCATTCCCAAGGGCGGGGTTGTGGCAAGGTGGGCCCCTTGACTGGGCGCGCGCCGAGCGGCACCCTACGTCATGCCCGCGCGTTCTTCTCGTGCGCGACCGACGCGCGCCACCTCGTCGTCCCAGAATGCCGCGCGTGGGCTGCTGGCAGCAGCGGAGCGTGATCTCCAGCAGATCATTCTGGACATCCACGACGGACCGGTCCAGGACATCTTCGGTGCGTTGTCCCAGGTGCAGGTGCTTCGCCACCGCGCCGATCTCGCGCATGCCGAGCGCTCGCTCATTCTCACGCGCGTGGCCGCGTCGCTCGAACGGGCCCTCGGCGAAATCCGCAACTTCATCGGTGCCTTCCGGCCGCCTGAGTTCGAGCGCCGTTCCATCGCCCCCATCCTCGAAGGACTCGTCGTGCAGCACGAGTCCCTCACCGGAACCACCGTGGACTTTCACGTGGAAGGCGATCTGCCGGCGGTGCCGCTCCCGCTCAAGATCTCCTTGTATCGGATTCTGCAGGAGGCGCTCGCGAATACCACACGGCACGCGGGCGTGCTCGAGATGGAAGTCGCGGTACGCGCGGATCGCGGTGACATCGTGATGGAAGTCAGCGATCACGGGCGAGGGTTCGACGTCAACAAGGTGCTGGCGAGCGAGCTGGACGTGGGTGTAACCGGTGGTCACTTCGGGTTGCGCGGCATGCGCGACCGCGTCGAGATCATGAACGGCACGTTGACCATCCTGTCAGGGACGCGTGGCACCTGCGTGACGATCCGTCTCCCGGCAGTCTGAGGCGCGAGCGGTGATCACGGTGATGCTCGTGGACGACCATCCGCTGGTCCTCGAAGGACTGCGTGCACTCATCGAAGCCGAGCGGGACATCCAGGTGGTCGCGACGACCACCGACGGAAGCTGCGTGCCGGACCTCGTTCGGCTGCACCGGCCGGACGTGCTGCTGCTGGATCTCGAGCTGGGCGCGACCAACGGCTACGATGTGCTCAAGAAACTCCGCGCGGAGAAGCTTCCCGTGCGCGTGCTCGTGCTCACGGCGTACGGCGATGGCGAATCCCTCCGCGCCGCGCTGGAACATCAGGCCGATGGCATCGCGCTCAAGACGGACTCGCCGGGCCGCACCGTGGACGCGCTGCGCGCCGTGCACTCCGGCGTGCTGGTCTTTCCGCAGGCAGCGAGGCGCTGGATGCGCCGCACCACGGAGAAGCCAATCACGGGCCCCGGCGCGCTCAGCGAGCGCGAACGCGAAGTGTGGGCGCTGCTCGCATCCGGCCTCTCCAACGTGGCCATCTCGCGCGAGCTCAACGTGAGCCCGAGCACGGTGAAGTTCCACACCCAGAACCTCTTCCAGAAGCTCGGCGTGAACAATCGCACCGCGGCCGCGGTGGAATACGAGAAGCAGATCCCGGCTGCTGCACGGAAGAAAATCTAGGCAGCCACCGCCCCGCCACCCCTCCCTTGGGAATGGGCAGTCGGGAACGGGGAATCGGGGAGGCAATCCGCCCC
>JBOHTE010000623.1:0-3896 GCA_050733555.1 Gemmatimonadaceae bacterium
GTTGTTGGGTTCGGCCCCGTCATTCGTTCCCTTGCCGGCCGACACGAAGTAGCGCAGTGTCCCGGCGCCGCCGCTCACGTTGGCGGCCCAGTCCTGCATCTGCCCGGTGCGGAAGATCGGCGTGCCGCGTGCATCCTCGGTCTGCACAACGTTCACGGACTGGATGGTCCCGCTGGGATCGCGCCAGTAGTTGGTGGGAACGCGGCCTTCGGGATTCATGAACCAGTTGGCGCCCTGACGGATCGTGAAGCTGTACTGCGTCCCTTCCGCCGCGCCCTTCTTGGTGATGATGTTGATGACGCCGCGAGCCGCCTCGGTGCCGTACAGCGTGGCCGCCGCGGGTCCCTTGAGAATTTCGATGCTCTCGATGTCGTTCGGGTCGAAATCGTTGAGACGCGACACGACGCCGGACCCGAACGCCTGAATGGACATGCCCGTGCCGGTCTGGTTGTCCACGCGCACGCCGTCCACGTAGATGAGCGGATCGCCCGACAGCGAGAAGGTGGACACGCCGCGAATGCGGATGTTGGCGCCGGCGCCGATCATGCCGGTGCCCGGCATCACGGTGACGCCCGGCGCTCTGCCGTTGATGAGACTTTCCACGCTGGGAATCGGTGCGTTGGCCACCACTTCCGCGGCATTGATCTTCGCGACCGAGTTGCCGAGCGCGCGTTGCTGCTGGCCGCCCGCGGTACCGGTCACCACCACCTGATTCAGCTCGATGGGGCGGTCCGTCAGGGCAAAGCGGATGTCGGTCGCGCCCACGCGCACTGTCTGGGATGCCGGCCGGAAGCCGAGCATGCGGGCGTTGAGCGTCACCTGTGCACCGGCGACACGGGAGATGTGAAAGTGACCGGATGCGTCAGTCACGGTGCCCGTGCCGGTCTGCCCTTCCACGACAATCTGCACACCGGCGATGGGGCGCTGTGAGCTTTCGCTGACCACGGTGCCGCTGACCTCGCCGGACTGCGCCAGCGCCGAATGCGTGGGAACGACGAGCAGCGTGATCAGCGCGACGAGTGCGGCGACGCCGTGCATCACGCCTTGCCAATTGCGCTGTGGCCCTGTGCCAAGACTGGGCCGTGCAAACCAGGACGTTCGATGTTGCATGGGGTTCCTGCCTCCGCGGGCGCGGTGAGTTGAACGTGAAGGGAAACAGCGGAATGGACTGCGGATTGGCGCTCCGGCGCCGGATGTAGCGCAGTGGTGGGTGAGCATGCGATCGGCGTCAGGGCTGAGCGTCGTACGCCGCGGCCGCGATCTCTCCCAACGCCTGTCCCACGACCGCGGTAATCGCGTCAGGCGCGAGTGATACCGGCACGTTGTTGGCGTAGATGGCGAAGGCGAGCTTGCGTCCGTCCACCGTGGTCAGATAGCCGGCCAGCCCCTTGCCATCGACCATCATGCTCCGGTTGAGCAGGTCTTCCTGCCCGTACGTCCCGGTCTTGGCGTGCACCTTCCCCGCAGCCGGCGATGCGACGTCAATGTTCCAGAGCGTGCCGTCCCGTCCGAGGACCGGCAGCGCGGCGAAGTACTTCGGGAAATCCGGTCGCGCGGCCATGTACGCGAGAAAGTGCACCATGAAATCCGGCGTGAAATGCGCGGAGCCGCCCGCGCCATCCGCCTGCGATGCGCCCGAGAGATCGAGTCCCGCCTTCTCGAGAAAGCCACGCTCCTGATCGAAGCCGGCCTGGGCGGTGCCCTTGTGTCCGAGGATCGCACCCAGCACGTACGGCATCACGCTGGCATGCAGGTTCTGGCTCACCTTGAGAGTGACCTTGACGTCCTCGCTGAGGGGGGCGGACACGTGTTCGGCCACGGCGTTGGCATCGGTGTACGAGGCGGCGAGCGCCGTGAAGTCGGGTTTGTCGGCAGGCGCCGGCAGCGATGCCGTCACACCCTTCGCGCGCAGCGCTTCCACGAGCGTGACCTGCGCGAAGCGGCTCGGGCTGGGCACGGCATAGCTGAACAGAATGGCTGGCTTCCCCGCCGGCATGTGGCCGGTGACGGTCACGGTGTGTGATCCATCCGGGCCCGCGACATCGGATGACCAGCGGATGCGCGGCGTGGAATCGGCGCTGCCGGTCGTGGCGTGATTGATGAAGCGGACGTACGACGTGGCCGGCGAGACGTGCATCGAGACCGAGTCACCCGGGGCATGGCCCGGCGCAATGGTCACATCCACCAGGTTGTCGTTGACGACGATGGGTGAGATGACGACGCCGGTGCCGAGTTCGCGCTCGCCCTCGGGAAAGAGTGTGGCATCCACGAGCACGCGGCCCCGGATCTTCGTGATCCCATGCGCACGCACCTGGGCCGCCAGCTCGCGGATGACGAGGAGGGGATCCCCGGGCACGGCCCGCGTGTCCGGACTGCCGTCGTAGGTATGGTCCTCGTTCTCGAAGGCGAGCGTCCCATCGGGTTGGATGCGTCCGGAGAGGTTGGCGTCGCCGCTGGCCACGAGGACGAGGTCTCCGGTGAGCGTGCCGTTCGAGCTGACCGGGCCGGTGCGATAGATCCTGGTGTGAAAGCGATAGTCGGCGCCGAGCAGCTCGAGGGCCGTGCCCATGGTGAGCAGCTTGGTGGTGGAGCCGGGCACGAAGAAGGTGTCGCCGTTGCGGGAGTAGACGGGCTTTCCGCTGTCCAGATCGTAGAACTCGATGCCGAAGATGCCGTGCCGGAATTCGGGGCGGCTGACGATGGCGTCGATGCGCTGGGCGAGCGGCGCGGTGGCCGGCGTAGAGACGGCAGTGCCAGCGGGGAGCGACTGCGCGACCGCGGCGGCGGGGGCCGGCGGGAGAGCGAGGGCGGCGGCGAGGAAGAGCGCGACACCGGCCGTGGCGCGGCTGGACGCGGGAGCGGCGGGAGCGGCGAGACGGAGAGTCATGGGAGGAGGACCGGGGGCGAGGCGGCGGAGCGGGGGCGGCACCGATGCAGTGTACCACCGTGTGTGCGCGCGTATGTGTCAAGTTTGTATACTAATCGTCGCCAGTATACGGGCCCCCGATGGCCCGCGCAAGACCCACCGTCAGCCTGGGCGCCGCGACCGGGAACCGAACAGCAGGTGCCGCGTGAAACTCAGGTGCCGATACCCCCGCGGCGCGCGCAACGTCTGCAGATGAAAATGCCAGGCCTGGTCGCGACGCTGCCGCGCCCGATAGTACTCCGCCAGCTCGTGATACGCCGACGCCCGGTTGGATCGCACATACTCGATCACCCGCCGGTCATACCGGCCCAGGGGAAGCAGTTTCTCCAGCAGGTCCAGCCGCGCGTGCAGAAACGCCGATGACTTCGACATGGAATCCGGTGTGTCGTGCACCACGAACGTGTCCTCGGGCAGGAAGGCCGGCGTCCGGAACAGCGCCACCCGGAACGCCCAGTACGTCCACTCGTACACGGTGGTATCGGCGAAGAAAGCCGGGGGAAAGGCAGCATGGCGGAAGAGCCCGCTGCACGAACCCATCCAGTTTGCCTTGAGCAGTCCACCCAGCGGATCCGCCTCGAGCTCGGCCGCCCGCGCCGCTGTGGCCGACCACCGGCGCACGTCACCCATCCGGCCGCGTCGCACACCGTTCCCCAGCACGATGTCCACCGCCGGACGCTGCAGCAGCAACCGCATCCGGCTCGCCACGGAATTGGGCAGCAGCTCGTCGTCGTCGTCCAGAAAGCAGAACGTGTCTTCCACCACCTGCTCGACACCCAGGACGCGCGCCGCGGCGAGATCGCTGTCCGGCACGTGTACGAGAGTGACGCCGGGATGTGCAGCAAGCCGCGCCAGCACGGCCCGATCACTCCGCCGGCCGTTGACCACCACGATGGCGCGGCACTCCACCCCCTGCTGCCCAACGGCGCTCCGCACGGCGCGGGCGAGATCGCTGCGTCTCGCCGCATCCGCC
>JBOHTE010000624.1:0-1170 GCA_050733555.1 Gemmatimonadaceae bacterium
CCGCGCGAGTCGTCGCGCGAGACGAGCCGATCTTCCGTGCCCAGCGGCGAATGGTCAGTCGTGAGGTGCTGGAGCCATTTGAGGTGCGGCGTGCACCAGTTGGTGCCCTCGCGGAAGACGAACCCGCGTCGCGCCAGAAATTTGAGGATGTAGTGCCTGGACTTGAGGATCTCGCGCTGGAAGGTCTCACGGCAGCGCCCGATGGAGGACGTAACCCGCACCGCTTGCCTCATAGCAGGCGTGGATCGCCCCATCTCGGGCAACACGGGCGATCCACTGCTTGAGCTTCGGGAGGTCGTTGGCGAGCCGGTCAAGCCGCGTTGGCGACTTTACGCCCTGGGGCAGGACCGCGATGGTGATCGAGTCCTTGTGCACATCCATCCCGAGGTAGATGATAGTGCGGGCTGCGGGAGCGACAGTACTCGTGGACGCACGAGAGGCAGTAGACGCAGCAGACGATGACATGGGCGGGTCCTCCACAGATGTGCGACATGTGGGCTCGTCGCAGGTGGCTCTGGCAACTTCGGCTCGTACGGGGGAGCCAACCCACGCAGAACCGGGGGGCCAGCCCAGTCATAACTTCTAGATGGCTACACCGCTCTCGATATGACCGACGTGCGATATGCCGAAGGTTTCGGAGTCGATGACTTCCTAGCGCTCGCGCAGCGCGTCTGGCCGCGGCCATACGTGCGCGACGACGCGGCGAGCGCATTGACATGCACAATCAATCTCGGCGCTTGGGACGGTGAACGGTTAGTTGGCAGTATTCGCGTGCTCACGGATGGGTACTTCTTCGCTACGATTCCGGAGATTCTCGTCGACCCTGCCTATCAACGCCGCGGAATCGGCCGGCAGCTCATGGAACTCGCACTGGAGCGCACCCCGCGCGGGAAGGCCGCGTTTGGCGCCCAGCTGCAAAGTGTTGAGTTCTTCGACCGCATCGGCTGCCAGCGTGCCCTGACCGGCTTCGTCGCGCAGCGGCCGCTAAGAGCCAGCGACTCAGACCGAGCCATCTAACGAGCGCTGAAGCTGACAAAGCGGCTATTGAACCGTTGCGGCTTCGCCGCAACTCTTATCTGATCGCTTTGCAGTTTAGCTCAAGCGTTAGCCAGCGACTCAGACCGAGCCATCTAACGAGCGCTGAAGCTGACAAAGCGGCTATTGAACCGT
>JBOHTE010000625.1:0-1223 GCA_050733555.1 Gemmatimonadaceae bacterium
ATACACGCGATGAGCAGCACCAGTCCCACGGCGCCCATGAGGATGAGCAGCGACTGTCGCACGCCGGCGACGAGCCGCTCGCGCAGTGGCACCGCATCCGCCACGACGTGCGCCTGCCGGGAGTACACGTCGGGATACAACCGCGGCAATTGCGCCGCGATGGTGTTCAGGGCCGCGGCCGCGCGCGCAGCGGTGACTCCCGGCGCGAGCCGTGCGATCATGTACGCGTTGTACGAGTTGCCGCGTGTCTGCACGACGTCGGGCGTCATCTGGAGCGGAACGAAAAAATCGGCCGGCTCCACGCCGAGCCCCGGCAGCGGGAAGGTGAAGTCGCGCGGCATCACGCCAACGACCGTCGTCGGCCGTCCATCGAGATGGACGGTCCGTCCAATGATCCCCGGGTCGGCTCCGTAGCGCCGGCGCCAGAGCGCGTCGCTCAGGATCACGACGTCTGCTGCACCCGGTACGTCGTCACTCGCCTGAAAGCCGCGGCCCAGCGCGGGTGTCGCCTCGAGCACACGCAGCAGGGTCGACGATGCTTCCAGACCCGCCATGCGCTCCGGAGCGGCATCGCCGGTGAATGCAGCCGATCGACTCTGGAAGACCGCCGAGGACGCGAAGATCGATCCGTCGAGCGTCGCGTAGTCGAGGAAGTCCGGCGTGGAGATCGTGCCGAAGTTCTTGTCGCTGACCATCGGGAGACCTTCGCCCACGAGCACCAGACGGCCGGGATCGCGAAAGGGGAGCGGGCGGAAGAGCACGGCATCAACCACGGAAAAGATCGCGGTGGTGGCGCCGATGCCCAGCGTGAGGCAGAGCACCACAGCAACGGTGAGCGCACGCTGCGTGCGGAGCTGGCGCAACGCGATGCGAACATCGCTCGCAACGCCCTGCAGGATGTCCGACACAGATCGTCTCCTGGCCGACTGTTCGTCGATGGCGAGGCATGCGGCGCGCACGCGCTGCAGATCGCCGAGTCGGCGTGCCGCGACGACGCGAGCCAGCTCCTCGCTCATGCCGGCGGCTAGGGCTTCCTCCACACATGCCTCGAGGTGGAACGCGAGCTCGGCGTCGACGTCGGCCGCGGGATCGCTGCGCCAGAATCGCAGGTAGCGATGCCAGAGATTGTTCGGCTCGCGCGAGGGAGTAGGGCTGGACGCGTTCACGACGCCGCCCACTCGGGTCGCTCCGTACCGCCGAGGACTTTTGCGACAGCGGCCGCG
>JBOHTE010000626.1:0-3226 GCA_050733555.1 Gemmatimonadaceae bacterium
AGGTATGGCCGCTACCGAAGTATCGGGAGATGCTCTTCCCCGTCTGACCGGCCGGGGTCAAACCGGCTCGGGGTGAGACCCCGAATTGGTCGGGGTCAGACCCCGGGGTCCTCGACCCTGAATCTGACCCTTGTCGTTACCGGAGCTCATGGGCCCCCGTTCGAACCAGTAGAGCGCGACGCGTACCGTGGGGCCTATGGGAAACGCCGCACGGTGCGTCTCGGCATCGCGCGCGCGTTCCACGAGCGGCGGCACGAACAGGGCGCGAATCCGTGCGGGGGGCACGCGCCTGGGGCCGACGGGCCGCCAGTCGAGCGGATGCCGCCTATCGAAGTGACCGAGCACGTAGGCGCCACCGGGTGCGAGCGATGCGAGCAGCCGGTCACGGTAGCGCTGTCGCGCCTCGCCACGAAAGCCGTGCAGGCATCCCGAGTCGAAAATGAGGTCGAACGGCGTTGCGTTCTGCCACCCGAGCACGTCGGCGCACACGAGATCGACCACGACGCCGGTGCGCTCGACGGTCTCACGAGCCATCGCAATGCCGGGCGCGCTGAAATCGAGTCCTGTCACCTCATAGCCCTGCTGTGCAAGCCAGACGGAAAACACTCCTGAGCCACACCCAATGTCGAGTGCGCGACCGGACTTGCCGGCTCGTGCGCGCTCGGCCACCACGCGAGTGAGGAGCGCCGGCGGGGCGTCCCGATGCCAGGGCAAGACATCGGGACCATGCGCATGCGCTTAGACACGATCGAAGAATCTCTGAGCTGATCCGGTCATTGGTTCTGGAGGGTTCAGCGTCGACAGTTCCGGGTTCCGGGTTCGGAGCGCGAACTCCGACGGACGACCAAACGCCGCGCGCCGACGACAACGATGCGGAGGTGCCCGGCGTAGTCATGGCGACGGCTGCACGTACACCGGGGATGCCAGATGCCCGAACTGTTAGCCGCGACGAGAGACGACGACGCGCGCACGCGAGCGTGGCGCCTGACCTGCATGCTCGCACTTGCCATGTGCCTGCCGGCCGCCACCACGCACGCTCAGGACAACTACGAGATTCAGGTGTATGGATCCGATCTGGTTCCCACCGGACTCACCATGGTGGAATTGCACAGCAACTTCACCTTCTCCGGCAGCACCGGGATCGAGCAGGGCGTGCTGCCCACGAACCACGCGCTGCACGAAACGCTGGAAATCACGCACGGCTTCAGCGACTGGTTCGAGGTGGGGTTCTACGTGTTCACCAGCGCGCGCGCCGGAACCGGCTGGCAGTGGGTGGGCGATCATGTCCGGCCGCGCATCGCCATTCCGGAAAGCTGGCACTGGCCGGTTGGGTTCAGTCTCTCGCAGGAGATTGGCTACCAGCGCAGCGCCTATTCCCCGGATACCTGGACGTGGGAGATCCGGCCGATCATCGATCAGCACCTCGGCCGCTGGTACTGGTCCTTCAACCCCTCGCTCGAGCGCTCGCTCCGCGGCGTGAGTTCGTCGAGCGGATTCGAGTTCTCGCCCAACGCGCAGGTGACGTTCGACTTCAGCCGGACGATCACCGGCGCGCTGGAGTACTATGGCGCATACGGGCCCCTGTCGGGGTTCGACCCCATCGCGCGCACCGAGCAGCAATTGTTCCCGTCGATCGACGTGAATTTCGGCCCCAGATGGGAGTTCAACACCGGCGTCGGATTCGGGCTGACCAACGCGACGGACGGACTGATCGTGAAGACGATTGTTGGCTATCGGATGTGAGGTGCGCGCGACGCATGGCGAGATGCGAGCGACCGAGACTCCGCTGGGGGGGGGCGCGGCAGAAGCCCGGCTTCGACAGGACAACCGCCCTGCCCGGCCAGCCCTCGTACATGACCGACCGCGACGACAAGCCCTGGATGGCGGTGACCTTCCATCGCCTGCGCTGACACGGGATTGCCGACACCGCTCGAGGTATGTGATTCTGCGGGAACCGGCATCGGCCGAGGCGAATTGTTCATTTCGGTTCCTGTCGAGCGAGCCAGATGTCCCGATGCACTGGAAAGTCCACTATGGGGAACGAAGCCCGGGCTGTGCTCGCGGCCGCCGTGATGCTTGCGTGCATCGCGTGCTCCGACGCTGCTGCTCCCGTGGTGCGGCCTCCACCGCTGGATGAAAACCCGGCGCCGCCGCAGCCCGTCTGCCTCTATCTGATGGAGATCTGTCCTGTGCCGTTGCCCACGTACGACGGCTCGGGGCAGCTCGCGCATCCTGACGTCGCCGTGCTCCCGGACGGTTTCGCGACGCACGAGTTCTGGCTCGCGGCCACGCCGTATCCCAACGACAACGCGAACCTGGAGAATCCGTCGCTCTACACCGATACCGATCATCGCTGGGCGGTGCCGCCGAATATCCACAACCCACTGGTGCCGCCCCCGCCGTCGCCCGCGCACAACTCGGATCCGGACATCGTCTTCGATCCGGCCACCGCGACGCTCCGGCTCTACTACAGACTCACGACAGGCGGCGGCGACCAGATTCTCGTGAAGACGACGACCGATGGCGAGCACTGGACGGATGCAGCGACTGTGGCTGCCGCCCCCGGCATCTCCATCATCTCGCCCGCGGTGGTGCGCACGCCGGATGCGCACTGGTACATGTGGTCGGTGAATGCGGTGAATGGCGGCTGTCAGGCGGCCTCCACCGTACTCGAGCGGCGCACTTCGAGCGACGGCCTCGCGTGGTCCACGCCGGAGGCGGTGACCATCGACCAGCCGGGCTACGTGGTGTGGCACCTCGACGTGCAGTACATCCCCTCGCTCGCGGAGTACTGGGCGTTGATCGCCGCGTATCCCGCGGGCAGCGGCTGTGCCGCGGACGACCTCTTCTTCGCGCGCAGCCTGGACGGATTGCACTGGCAGACGTACGCTGCTCCCGCCGTGGCCCGGAGCGACTTTGCTCCCTTTGCCGGCGCCGTGTACCGCTCCACGTTCACCTATGAAGCCGACGTGGACGCGGTCCGGATGTGGCTGAGCGGCACCGTGTACCAGAATGGCAGCTGGGTATGGACCACGGCCACGACACGGTGGACGCAGGAGGAGCTCATGTCGCAGATTGCGGCGACCCGCCCGAGCGCGCCGCCGGCTGGCGGACCGACCACCTGGACGACCTCGAGCCCCGGAGCTGCGCAGAGCGAGTTTCCGTGATGGAAGGGACCAAAGGGGTCAGAGTCGATTGACCACCCGGATTCGGATCCGCGCCGGAC
>JBOHTE010000627.1:0-3539 GCA_050733555.1 Gemmatimonadaceae bacterium
GGCGATCGTGGCGAAGGTGATGACCGAGCGGCCCCGTCCGATTTACACGCAGCGCGACACGGTTCCCGCCGCGGTGGAACATGCGGTACTCACGGCGCTCGAGAAGCTGCCGGCCGATCGCTACGCGACCGCGGCACAGTTCGCCGAGGCGCTGCACGCACCGTCGGAGTCCACGGCGGGCTCGCACGGCGCAGTGACCTCGCGACACGGCGGCAGAGTGGGTGGACGCGCCGCGTGGAGGGCTCGGCTTCGCGATCCCGTCGTGCTCGCGCTCGCCGCGCTCGTGATCGCGAGCGCGGTGTTCACCGTCTGGGCGCGGCGTCCGAAATTGGATGCCATTGGGGTGGTGCGCTTCGCCATCCCTGTGGCGTCGAGCGGCCGAACCAACTCGCTCGGGTACAACGTGCTGTCGGTCTCGCCCGACGGCCGCACGCTGGCATACGCTGGCGAGGGCAATGGCGGCCATCTCCAGTTGATGATTCGCTCCCTGGACAACGTCATCGCCCGGCCGCTCCCCGGAACCGAGGACGCGAGCCAGCCGACCTTCTCACCTGACGGCCGGTGGCTCGCGTTCATCCGCGGCAACCAGCTGTACAGAATGGCCGTGGACGGTGGCGCGCCGCAGTTGCTGGCGACCGCGCCGGGCACGTTCGCAGGTGCGAGCTGGTCGGCGACGGGGGTGATCGTCGTCTCCGGGAACACGGCGCTCTATGTCATCCCTGAATCGGGAGGATCGGCCCGCGAGCTCGGCGGGCGCCGGCGGATTCCCGGAGAGGTCTTCCGCGATTTCCCGCTGGTGCTCGACGCCGAGCGCAGCGTGCTGTATTCGAGCTGGAGCTCGAGCTCACTCACGAGTGCCAGGATCGCCATTGCATCGCTCGCGACGGGTGACGCGACGGTGCTCGACCTCCCTGGGATCGAGCCGCTGGGCGTAACCGACGGCACGCTGGTGTACGCCACAGCTTCCGGCGTGATCATGGGAGTTCCCATCGACGTGGCGAAGCGCAGGCTCCTCGGCACGCCGGTGCAGCTCGTGGACAACGTGGTGATCAACAACACCAGCGGAACGGCGCGCGCGGCGCTCGCGCGCGGCACGCTGTTCTATCAGAGCGGATCGCAACTGTCGCAGGTCGTGGTGGCTGGTCCCGGCGGTCCATCGCGCACCATTCTGGGCGAGCAGCGGGACTACGCCTTCCCCAGGCTCTCGCCGGACGGGCGGCAGCTCGCGATCACCATTGGCGGCACCGACCGTCGCGACGTCTGGCTGGACGAACTCAGCTCCGGGACCTTGACGCGGCTGACCACCGAGGGCACCACCAACGAGCGCGCCGAGTGGTCGCCCGACGGCAGGCGCGTGCTGTACCGCTCCGATCGCGCCAATCGCACCGGCATCTGGTGGCGCCCCGCCGACCTGAGCGCCGAGGCCACGCCGCTGCTGCTGGGGAAGCGCGAGGACGTGTTCGAGGCCGTGATAACGCCCGATGCGCGCTACCTCGTGTACCAGCTCGATACGCTCGGCGCGGACATCTACTATCGCGCCCTCGCCGGCGACACGACACCTCGACCCGTCGCGACCAGCCCGACAGCCATCGAGATGATGCCGCGAGTGTCGCCAGATGGGCGCTGGATTGCATTCACCACCGACGAATCGGGACGGAGCGAAGTGGTCGTGCAGCCATTCCCGGGACCGGGTGGGCGGGTCCAGGTCTCGGCAAGCGGAGGCACCGAACCCGTGTGGTCGAGGGACGGGCATCGCCTGTTCTATCGCGGCGACGGACGTCTCATGGCGGCGTCGATCCGTCCCGGTCCGTCGTTCGCCATCGCGCGGCGCGACACGATTCTGACCGACACGTTCATGCTCGCCGGCAACCCGCACGCCAACTATGACGTCATGCCCGATGGCACCCACTTCATCTTTCTCAAGGGCGCCGACTCGGGCGAGATGATCGTCGTGTCGAACTGGGAGTCGGTGTTGCGATCCCTGATGAAGGCGCCGCGATAATGCGCGGGACCCGGTGTTTTGGCAGGGCGGTCTCCCTGGGCGGCAGTGCGGGATCCGGAAGGTCACATGCCGTCAGCGCTGTGGGGCGTGGCCTTGCCCGGCGCACCGCGACGTACCGTTCGCATGATCGCGGGGCACTTTCACAACTCCCGGCGTCCAAGGGGTACGTGTGGCGCAACCTGCCGCTGGACGTCGGGCACGTGCTGACTTACTTCGTCGCGCATGAGGCCCACCATCGCGGCCAGATCGTCATGCTGGCGCGGGAGCTGGGCCACCGGCTGTCGCGGGAAGCGACGAATGGACTTTGGCAGTGGAGCACGCGCGTCCGTGAAGGGCGGAGGACGCACTGACGTCTACGGACAGCTGCTGGTGCTGCGAGGCTGCACCGACGCTGCAGCGGTCATGCGTCAACGGCTCGGCTCGCTCGGTACCGGATGCTCTGGTTCGGTGTCGCTTCCGCGAATGGAATGCCATCACAGGCACGGTATAACGCCATACTGCCTGCCTAGTTGAGGGCCTCCCACCGGGTATTCGCCAGGGCGATCACCCCGCTGCGTATCCGAACGGCAGCGCTCTTGCCAAAGGTGCTCAGGCTTGCTGAATCCATGTCACCCTCAGGCACGCTCGGCGCCAGGTGGCTGGACGCAAGACAGCCCGTTCGAGACAAGCTCCCACCGACAAAGGTACCCCGGTCGCGAGGCCGGTTCGCAAAGCCTGGGGTCTCGCATCGAGACCGCCCCGGCCGCCGAAGCAGGGAACACCCGGCAGCCACCAGCCGGAACACCTGTCAGTGGAGACACCATTCATGCGGTACTCAGCCGTCCCCGCCCTGGCCGCACTGGCACTCGCGGCCGCCTGTACCAGCGACAGTCCGACTGCAGCATCGAGTGACATCTCGGCATCTCGCGACGTGGTGATCACGGAAGGCGCGCCGGCGCCGGTCCGTGCGCCGCAGCCAAAGCGTCCATCACTGTCCGTTCTCACGGCGGCAGCGAGCATGGGTGGACTGACGACCACGCCCTTGAGTCTTACTCCGCAGAGCTGCTCCGAAACCGCATCACAGGCGATTGTCGTCACCTATACGGTCAGGAACAATCAGGCCAACGCCGCCAGCTTCTCAGCGAACACGCACTGGGAATTCAACGGCACTGTCTGGACAGGTTCGGTGCCCACAACCGTGAACGTGCCCGCGCAGAGCGGCGGGACCACGACCACCTACCCGGTGACGGTCACCGTAGTCAATGCGAGCGACATGGCTGCCGGAACGTCCAACTTCCTCATCGCGCCGTTCGATGTTCACACGACCGGAAGTCCGGGTCTCAACGTCAACAATGGTGGCGTCACGGTGAACGTGGCATTCAACGTCTGCGCGGTGGTGAACACGGCTCCCACGCTGGTACTACCGGCCGACATCGACAACGTCGAGGCCACCAGCAGCGCGGGAGCCGCGGTGACGTTCGCCGTCACGGCGAGTGATCTGCAGGATGGGGATCTGACGTCGGCGGTGAGCTGTGATCACAGCAGCGGAGATACCTTC
>JBOHTE010000628.1:0-2982 GCA_050733555.1 Gemmatimonadaceae bacterium
CGGTGAAGAAGTCCGCTGTGGCGCGCGCCGTGGTGGTGCGCACCGTGAAGGAACCGCGCCGCAAGGATGGCCGCTACATCCGGTTCGACGAGAACGCCGTCGTGATCATCAACGACGCGGGCGAGCCGCGGGCCACCCGTATCTTCGGGCCGGTCGCGCGCGAACTGCGCGAGAAGCGGTACATGAAGATCGTGTCGCTCGCGCCCGAGGTACTCTGACATGCGAAAACTGGTATATCGCGCCACGCAGCGCAGCGCGGCCAAGGGACGGCGGCGGCATGCGGCGAACGCCGAACGGATGGCGCTGCCGGTCCGGAAGGGCGACACCGTGCGCGTGCTGCGTGGCGACGACAAGGGCCGGGAGGGCAAGGTACTGCGCGTGCACCTCAAGACGGGGCGCGTCGTCGTGGACGGCGTGAACATCGTCAAGCGGCACCGGAAGGCACAGAGCGCGGAGGAGCAGAGCGGGATCGTGGATTTCCCCGCGCCCATTCATCACTCGAATGTCATGCTCATTGATCCGAAGTCCGGCAAGGCGACACGCGTGCGGACGCAGGTGGATGAGGATGGTACGAAGGAGCGCATCAGCGTGAAGAGCGGGGACGCGATCCCGCGACCGCGCTGAGCGAGGACCGGGCCATGGCGACCAAGGAAAAGAAGCAGGGCGGCAAGCCGGAGACGAGGAAGGGCGGCGACCAGCGCGTGGAGCACGCGGGTGTGAATACGCCGGCACCCGTGCCACGGCTGCGGACGTACTATACGCACACCGTGCGCCCGCGACTGCAGCAGCAGTTCGGTCTCACGAACGTGCATGAGATTCCGCGCCTCACCAAGATCGTGCTGAACGTGGGACTGGGCGAGGCGGTGAAGCAGCCCAAGATGCTCGACAGCGTGGTGGAGGAGCTGGGGCTGATCACCGGACAGCACCCCGTGCGCACGAAGGCGAAGAAGTCCATTTCGAACTTCGGACTGCGCCAGGGGCAGGAGATCGGCGCGAGTGTGACGCTGCGCGGCACGCGCATGTGGGAGTTCCTGGACCGCTTCGTGGCCGTGACCATTCCGCGGATTCGCGACTTCCGCGGGCTGGGCACGCGGAGCTTCGATGGACGCGGCAACTATTCCATCGGGCTCAAGGAGCAGGTGATCTTTCCGGAGATCAACTACGATCGGGTGGAGCAGGTGCACGGTCTGGATCTCACCTTCGTGACGAGCACGGACAAGGACGACCGGTGCTTCGCGCTGCTGCGGGAGCTGGGCATGCCGTTCCGCGGGGATGACAAGCCGATTGTCGTGCAAATGTGAGCGGGCGCCGCTGGGCGGCGCTCACGCAGTATTCCTTCGATTGACGAGAGAGTTCAATGGCCCGTAAAGCCATGATCGAGAAGAGCAAGCGGAAGCCGAAGTTCGCGGTGCGCAAGCACAATCGCTGTCAGCGTTGCGGACGTTCGCGCGCGTTTTTGCGGAAGTTCGGCCTGTGCCGCATCTGCTTCCGCGATCTGTCGCTCCAGGGAATGATTCCCGGAGTCCACAAGAGCAGCTGGTGACATTCGTGACACACGGGATACTCGTATGAGCATGACTGATCCGATTGCCGACATGCTGACCCGGATCCGCAACGCCTGCGGATCGCGGCATCGTCGCGTAGACATTCCGGCCTCGAAGCTGAAGGTGGAGATTGCCCGCCTGCTGCTCGAGAACAACTACATCAAGGATGTGAAGACGGTGGAGACGGAGGGTGGGCGCAAGGTGCTGCGCCTGTACCTGCGCTATGCGCAGGGCGACCAGCCGATCATCCGCGAGCTGCGGCGCGTCTCCACGCCGGGGCTGCGCAAGTACGTGGGCGTGTCGGAGATTCCGCGCGTGCGGAACGGACTGGGCATGGCGATCCTGAGCACGTCCCGAGGGCTCATGAGCGACCGGCAGGCGCGGCAGGCGCGCACCGGCGGTGAGCTGCTCGCCGTGGTATGGTAGGAGCACACGATGTCACGAATTGGAAAGAAGCCCATTCCCGTTCCGGCCAACGTGACGGCCACGGTCGAGGGGCAGACGGTGAAGGTGAAGGGGCCGCGGGGCGAGCTCACGCGCACGCTGCATCCGGCCATGACGCTCTCGCTCGCGAACGGCACGCTCACGGTGGCGCGTCCGTCGGACGAGCACGAGCACAAGGCGTTGCACGGGCTCACCCGTACGCTCGTGGCCAACATGGTGGAGGGCGTCACGGCGGGCTATCGCAAGCAGCTGGACATCGTCGGCGTCGGATACAAGGCGGAAGTGCGACCGTACGGATTGCAGCTCGCGCTTGGCTTTTCGCATCCGGTGGAGTTTCGTGCGCCACAGGGGATCAAGCTTTCGGCACCGCAGCCCACGCAGATCATCATCGAGGGCGCGGACAAAGAGATGGTGGGACAGGTTGCCGCCGAACTGCGCGGTCTCCGTCCGCCCGAACCGTACAAGGGAAAGGGCATCAAGTATGCGGGCGAGCAGATTCGGCGGAAGGCCGGCAAGGCGGGAGGCAAGTAATCCATGAAGACCAAGCACAAGCCCCGGTCGCGCGCCGAGCGGCGTGAGCGCCGGCACCTGCGGGTCCGCAAGCGGGTAGAAGGCACGGCTGAGCGTCCCCGGCTGGTGGTGCGCCGGTCGCTCAAGCACATCTACGCGCAACTGGTGGATGACCTGGCGAACCGCACGATGATGACGGTATCGGACCTCTCGGCGTCGGAGGGGAAGAAGGCGGAGCGTTCAGTGGCCGTGGGCAAGACGATCGCGGAGCGGGCCAAGGCCGCGGGCATTACCCGTGTCGTGTTCGATCGAGCGGGGTACAAGTATCACGGCCGCGTGAAGGCGGTGGCCGACGGAGCCCGCGAGGGCGGGTTGGAGTTCTAAACTATGGCAGAGAATCAGCAGACCGGAGCGGGCGCCGGAGCGGGCGCCGGAGCGGGCGCCGGAGCGGGCGCCGGAGCGGGCGCCGGAGCGGGCGCCGGAG
>JBOHTE010000629.1:0-3901 GCA_050733555.1 Gemmatimonadaceae bacterium
CCGGAAAGGCGTCGACGAGATCCCTGCCCATTCCCGGTCTCTGGGACCCCTGTCCTGGAAAGAGAAGAATCAGCTCCATGAGTGCGCTCATTCAGAGGCGCACGACCATTGAAGCCCATGTGAATCCGGCGCCGAACGCCACCAGCAGTACCCGTGAGCCGGGCCCGATGCGTCCCTGCTCGATTGCCTCGTCCATGGAAATGGGAATGGAGGCCGATGACGTATTCCCGTAGCGATCCACGTTCACGAAGACCTTGTCCATCGGGATGTCGGCGTGCCGGGCGGCCGATTCTATGATGCGAATGTTCGCCTGGTGCGGGATGAGCAGATCGATGTCATCAGCAGTGAGGCCGGCACGGGCGAGCGCACAGGCGGCTGCTTCGGCCATCGAACGCACGGCGTGCTTGAACACCTCGCGGCCCGCCATCCTGACGAGATGGCTGTGGTCCATGAGTACCGCCTCGGACAGGGGTACGCTGGCGCCACCGTGCGGCCGGTACAGGAGATCCGCCAGGGTGCCGTCGCTGCGCATGAACGACGAGAGGATTCCCCTGCCATTTCGGGCACGACGGAGAATCGCCGCGCCTGCGCCGTCGCCGAACAGGACGCACGTGGAGCGATCCGTCCAGTCCACGATCGCGCTCATCTTCTCGGACCCGGCGACGAGCACCGTCTCGGCGCTGCCGTTCATGATGAGGCCTTCGGCGACGGTGAGCCCGTAGAGCCATCCCGAGCAGGCCGCGCCGACGTCGAACGCCGCGGCGCGTGAGGCGCCCAGCGCGGCCTGCACATCCACCGCCGTGGCGGGGAGCAGTCTGTCCGGCGTGGCGGTGCTCAACACGATGACATCCAGCGCGTCGGGCGACACGCCGGCACGGCGCATGGCGATGCGCGCCGCATCCGTCGCCATGCTGCAGGTCGACTCATTCTCGCCCGCGATGTGGCGCTGCACGATGCCGGTCCGTTCGACGATCCAGTCGTGCGACGTCTCGATGCCGATGGCGGCGAAATCGTAATTCGTCATCACGCGCGCCGGCACGCTCCGCCCGATGCCGGCGATCTCAGCGACCGGCCGCGTCATGCGTTGCCTGCCGCCGTCCGGTCGAGACGACGCCCAATGTGTTCATCCATTCTGGCCTCCACCGCACGCAGCGCAACGCCGAGCGCGTTCTGGATGGCGCGCGGCGACGAACTGCCGTGAGAGATGATGCTGACACCCTTGACGCCGAGCAGCGGCGCGCCCCCGTAATCGGAATAATCGAACCCCTCGAACGTGCGCGCAATCAGTTCCGGCGGCGAACCCGCATTCCTCAGCATTCCGACAATCATGCCCGGAACTGATTCGTAGAACTTGAGAAGCACATTGCCCACGAAACCATCGCAGACGACGACATCCACCGGCGCGCGGGCATTCTCGCCGCTGAGGATGTCGCGTCCCTCGACGTTGCCAACGAAGTTGAGATCCGCTTGCATGAGCAGCCGGTGGGCCTCCTTCACCGCCGCGTTACCCTTCTCGGGTTCCTCGCCGATGCTGAGCAGGCCGATCGCCGCATTCGGACGACCCAGGATGTCCTGTGCATAGACGGAACCCAGCCGCGCAAACTGCACGAGCTCCTCCGCCGAGCAGTCCACGTTGGCGCCGGCGTCGAGCACGACAAGCGGCTTGCGCGCCGTCGGGAAGAATGCCGCGATCGCGGGACGGGTGAGCCCTTCGTGCAGCTTGAGCAGAAAGATGGATGCGGCCATCTGCGCGCCGGTATTCCCGGCGGAAACGAACGCCTGGGCGGTGCCGCTCGCGTGCAGCTTGAGCCCGACGACCATCGAGCTGTTCGGCTTGGCGCGAATGGCCGCGCTCGGCTTGTCGGACATGTCAATGACATCGGGCGCATCGATGATCGTAATGCGCTCCAGCGCACGCGGCGGCTGCTTGCCGCCGGCGCACTGCGCCTCGAGCTCCGCCGCGATCGCATCACGGCGGCCGACAAGGAGGAGCGAGTGTTGTGGTGGGAGCTCAGCGAGCGCGAGCAGGGCACCAGCAATCGGTACGCGCGGGGCGTGATCTCCGCCCATCGCATCCAATGCGATGCGCGCCAATGCTAGGCTTCCCTGGCCGCGACCCGCTGTTCACCCGCGTAATATCCGCATTCGTCGCAGACGCGATGCGGCCGCTTCATGCTCCGGCAGCGCGGGCACGTCTGGATGGCAATGGCAGGAGCCTTCTTGTGCGTATTGCGCGCACGCTTCTTTCGCTTGGAGGTGCGTCGCTTGGGGACGGCCATGGGAGATCAGTCGTGAATGAGGTCTAACGCTGGTGCGGCGCATGGCGGCTTGCCCGCAGCGCATCCCAGCGAGAATCGGTTTCCTGCGGACAGTTGCACAGCCCTGCGTTGCGGTCCGCGCCGCAGCGCGGACACATCCCCTTGCAGTCGTCGCGGCACAGGAGAAACGACGGCACTCCGAGCAGCCACTGCTCGCGCACCGCTGGTCGAAGGTCCAGCAGGGACGCGTGCGGCGGCAGCTCATAGGCATCGGGATCATCCGCGATCTCATCACCGGCTTCGGCAAAGAGTACGTGAACATCTTCCGCCACAGGCGCGGACACGTCGATCAGACAGCGACGACACTTGCTCCGCACCGTGCCGTCGATGCGACCGCTCCAGTAATAGCGGCCCGTGCCTGCCTTCGACAGTCGCCCCGTCGCGTGCACGGGCTCCGCCGGGAGCGCGTCACCCTCGAGCCACTCGGCATCCGTCGGATCCAGATAGCCATCAACGCGAATTGCCTCGCGTTCGAGCTCTCGAATGTCGTAACACAGCATAACCACTAAACTTACCAGAGACGGGGGGCAGAGGCAATGGCCGCAAACCGCCCACCACCAAGAGCCAGCCGCGGGGTCCGTACAACGGTTGCATCACCAGCCCAACGCCCCGCGAGTGGGCACCGCCCTTCGTGAGCCGGGTCAGAGGATATCGGCGTCAGCGAAGAAGAACCGCGCTTCGCGCTCCGCATTCTCATCCGAGTCCGACGCATGAATGGCGTTCCGTTCCTTGGACTCGGCGTAGAGCTTCCGCACCGTGCCCGCCGCTGCCTCGGCCGGATCCGTTGCGCCGATCGCGCGCCGCAGTTCGGCCACCGCGTCGTCGCGCTCGAGCAGCACCGGCATGCACGCGCCCGACGTCATGAACCTGTTGAGCGACGCGAAGAACGGTCGTTCGCGGTGCACGGCGTAAAAGGCCTCGGCCTGCGCCTGCGTGAGCCGAACGACGCGCGCGGCCACAACGTGAAAGCCGCCGGCCTCCAGATGCGCGAGAATCCTGCCCGCCTTGCCCGTGCCCAGCGCGTCCGGCTTGATGATGGTCAGCGTCCGATGTCCTGTCATGTTCACGATCCTATCAGTTTGCGAACGATGTCGCCGCGCGTGAGAAAGCCGACGAGGCGGCCCTCGCGCACGACCGGCACCCGATCGACGTCCTTGTTGGCCATGAGTGATGCGACTTCCGACAGCGGCTGATCCGGCGACACGCAGAGCACCTGTCGCGTCATGACATCGCGCACCGTTCGCCGCTCCAGCTCCGGTGCGGTCGTGTGGCGCTGCGCGCCACCGCCCAGAAAGGCCGAGCTGCTCAACATGTGCCGCATGATCTCACGCTCGCTCAGCATGCCGATGAGCCGCCCGTCCGCCTCGACCACCGGCAGGCCGCCAACGCCCGCGCGGACCATGTCGCGGGCCGCGTCGCGCAGCAGCGTTTCCGGCCGGGCGGTGCGCGGCCGCTCCATCATGATTTCTCGCACCGCGAGCTGCGGCGCGATTTGCACGTCGCGCAGGACCTCGAGCGCCGCGACATCGGGCGCCGTTTCGCAGGCGAGCAGTTGCTCCACCGCGTCTGGTGTGGAGAAGAGT
>JBOHTE010000630.1:0-1397 GCA_050733555.1 Gemmatimonadaceae bacterium
CGCCAGTTGAATGGGCTCCGTCCAGCTGACGGAGAAAACCTACCGGCAATTGGGGTGGTTGCACGTGAATAAAACCAGCGATATGTCTGTTAAAGAAATCACGGTCCGCGGACTGATCATCGGCATCATACTCACGGTGATCTTCACCGCCGCGAACGTCTATTTTGGACTCAAGGCGGGCCTCACCTTCTCTACCTCAATTCCTGCGGTAGTGATTTCCATGGCGTTGTTGCGTTGGCTGGGTAACTCCACCGCCCAGGAAAACAACATCGTACAGACCGTGGCTTCTACTGCGGGCACGCTGTCTTCCATCATCTTCGTGCTGCCCGGCATGATCATGATCGGCTGGTGGACGGGCTTCCCCTACTGGATGTCGTTCTTCATCTGCCTGTTCGGCGGCATCCTGGGCGTCATGTACTCGATCCCGCTGCGGCGGGCGCTGGTCACGACCTCCGACCTGCCCTACCCCGAAGGGGTCGCCTGCGCCGAGGTGCTCAAGTGCGGCTGCGGCACCGCCGGCACCGGGGTCGAGGAGAGCCGCGCGGGCCTGTCGGCGCTGCTGTGGGGCTCGGTGGTGTCGGGGGTGTTCTCGCTCATCACGGCGACGCGCATCTTCGCCAGCGACGTGGTGCGCAACTTCCGCGTCGGCGGCGGCGTCTCCGGCTTCGATTTCTTCCTGTCGTTCGCGCTGTTCGGCGTCGGGCACCTGGTGGGGCTGTGGGTCGGGGTGGCGATGCTGGTGGGCCTGCTCATCTCCTGGGTGTGGGGCGTGCCGCACTTCTCGGCGCTGACGCCCGACATGGCCCATCTCACCGATGCGGCCTCGCTGGCGCATCTCGCGCGCGACACCTGGAGCCACAAGGTGCGCTTCGTCGGCGCGGGCACCATCGGCGTGGCGGCGGTGTGGACGCTCGCGAAGCTGGTGCGGCCGGTGGCCGCCGGGCTGCGCTCGGCCATGGTCGCGCAGCGCGCGCGCTCAGCCGGCCAGGGGGCGCTCTTGCCGCGCACCGAGCAGGACATCCCCATCACGCTCGTCGGGCTCGCCTCGCTCGTGTGCATCCTGCCCGTCGGGGTGATGCTGGCGATGTTCGCCAGGAGCAGCGGCCTCGGCGATCACCTCGCCTTTATCGTCATCACCGGCGTGCTGTACGTCGCCATCATGAGCTTTCTCATGTCGGCGGTGTGCGGCTACATGGCCGGCCTCATCGGCGCCTCCAACAGCCCGCTGTCGGGCCTCGGCATCCTGTCCGTCATCGGCTACGCGATCATCCTGGCGTTCGGGCTGAGTCACGAGCTGTCGCCGGAGTTCGGCAAGGCGCTCGTCGCGTTGTCCCTGTTCGTGACCGCGGTGGTGTTCGCCAACGCCGCCATCGCCAACAACAACCTGCAGGACCTGA
>JBOHTE010000631.1:0-1201 GCA_050733555.1 Gemmatimonadaceae bacterium
CGCAGCCGCGCGACGACGTTCAGCGATTCGTTCGTGTAGTTGCCGGGGGCGAACGCCTCCAGTGGCAGCGCGAGTGGCGTCCACAGCTCCACCGTGCGTGTCCAGAAGTCATGGAACGACGCCGGCATCACGCCGGCAATTTCGTAGGGCTCCCCGTTGAGCGACATGGTGCGGCCGATCACGTGCGGATCGCCGCCGAACAACCGGTGCCAGAGTCCGTCGCTCAACACGACGATGTGATTCTTTCCCGGCTCATCTTCCGCTGGGGTAATGGGCCGGCCCAGCGCGGGCGCGATGCCCATGGTGCGGAAGAAAAGCCCCGACACGCGCGCACCGCGCAGCCGCTGTGGATCCCCCACACCGGTGAGATTCGCGCTCCACCCTCGTTCCACCGCGACGGACGCGAAGTCATGGGTCCTGTCGCGGTAGTCGCGGAACCCCGGCGCGCTCACCGGCGCCTCGAGTTTGAGACTCGGATAGTCGTGATAGATCGTGACCAGCCGGTCGGCATTCGGATAGGGAAGCGGCTTGAGCAGCACCGTATCCACCACACTGAAGATTGCGCTGTTGGCACCAATGCCGAGCGCGAGCGTGAGCACCACGACGGCGGTGAAGGCGGGATTGCCGCGCAGGCGCCGGAGCGCGTAGCGCAGGTCGTTGCGGAGAATGTCCACGGGAAACCCTCGTGTGATCGCGCGGCGATATCTGGCATACTACGGAACCCGCGGGCCCGTGTTTCGCAGCAGCCACCTTGAGCTACTGTCATATTGCTGCCATATGTTTGCGAACATGCTCACACTCGACCTTCCAGGTCGGCTCGCCGAACTCCCGTATCGCTACCGATACCCCGGTCACGCGAGTCCGCTGTCCTGGACCATGACCGCGACGGACCTCACGAGAGTCAGGATCATCTGGCCGTCACGATACGAGTGGGCACCCGCGGCGGGCATTACGGAAACGCTCAAGGCCGCCCTGGCACGCCAGCACATCCTGAAGGTCCAGCCCACGCGTCAGACGTATGCTGGTGCGATCATGCTCGAATGCGTCGTGGATGATCGGCCGCACCGCGTGGTGCTCGACTACTCCGACCACGCCGAGTTCCTCAATCGGGATGCCCTTGCCGCGTGCAGCCTCTACATCAAGCTGCAATTCCGCGCCGACGGATACGCTGATCCCAGAATCGTTCCAGGCGGCTATGTAG
>JBOHTE010000632.1:0-10943 GCA_050733555.1 Gemmatimonadaceae bacterium
CGCCTCGGCGCGCGGGTCACCTGCCTCTCGTGCAGAAGCGACGGCACCTTCCCTGATCACCCGCCGGATCCCAGCCATGCGGAAAATCTGACGGGCCTCATTGCGCGGGTGAAGGCCGAGCCTCGCGGCATCGGGCTCGCCGTGGATGGCGACGCCGATCGCGTGGGCGTCATCGACCGGAGAGGTGCGATGGTGCCGGGCGACCGCGTATTGGCGCTGCTTGCTCGTGAGATCCTCCCGCGCCATGCCGGTGCGTCCGTCATCTTCGACGTCAAGTGCTCCATGGCGCTGCCCCAGGTCATTGAGGACGCCGGCGGGGTGCCGCTCATGTGGAAGACGGGCCACTCGCTCATTGAAGCGAAAATGGCGGAGGTGAAGTCCCCGCTCGCCGGCGAGCTCTCGGGGCACATGTACATTGGCGATGACTACTACGGATTTGACGACGCCATCTATACCGCGGCGCGACTGCTGGCGATTGTCGCGCGACGGGGAAAGGATATTCACGCGCTGCTGGCCGACGTGCCTGAGTATCCCGCCACGCCGGAGATGCGCGTCCCCTGTCCGGATGACCGGAAGTTCGACGTTGTCCGGCGCGCGGTGGAGCACTTCGCGCGGGAGCATCACGTCATCGAGATAGACGGCGCCCGCGTGGATTATGGCGATGGCTGGGGCCTCATTCGGGCGTCGAATACGGAACCGGCGCTCGTGCTGCGCTTCGAAGCGAAGACCGACGTGCGACTGAAGGAGATTGAAGGGGAAATGCGCGGATGGCTCAGGTCGGAGAACGCGGGTACCGGGCAGTAGAGGCTACCGACTACCATCCACCCTTCCGGAATACCAGTACCGGCACCGTCATCAGCATGATCTTCAGATCGAGTGCCAGCGACTGGCGCTCGAGATACGCGAGATCGTACCGCAGCTTCGTGCGCACATCATCGAGCGACGTGTCGTAGTTGTGATGGATCTGTGCCCACCCGGTGATCCCGGGACGCACGCGCTGGCGCGCGCCGTAGTCCGGAATCAGCTCTCGCAGATCGGCGAAGATGCTCGGCCGTTCGGGGCGTGGACCGACGATGTTCATGTCGCCGCGCAGCACGTTCACGAGCTGCGGCACCTCATCGAGACGCGTACGCCGGAGAAAGCGACCCACCAGAGTCACACGCGAGTCTTCCGGCGTTGCCCATACCGCGCCGCAATGTTCTTCGGCGTCGGCATGCATCGACCGGAACTTGTAGATCGTGAAGAGCCGGCCACCCGAGTCGCTTTTCCGCCGGTCATACAGCGCATGGACCGCGGCGCGCTGCCGATCGAGGCCCACACGTACCTGCGAGTAGAACACCGGGCCCCGCGAATTGAGTTTGATGGCCAGCGCGACGAGGAGCAGCATCGGCAGGAGCACCGCGAGCGCGACCAGTGCCAGGAGTACGTTCACCGCTCGGTTTACCGCCTCCGCCCGCTCACACGGTTGTAACCGCGACGTGAGGCGCGAGTGCTGATAGAGCACACGCTCGCGTGCACGGCGGACCTCCCGCCCGGTGGGTATGTCCAGCGCCCGTTCGACGGCAGATCCACGCGGCGATGGCACGCCGGGCAGCGCATGGCCGACGCGCCGCGTCCATGAGCGGTACGCCCCACTGGTGCTGGAGTTCATAATCCGGTGTGAATCGTGAAGGGAACGCATGATACCGATGGCACTGTGCACCAGTCATGCCAGTCTGTGTTCCCTCCACCGTCAGGGCACCAGCTCATTCAGGCGCCAGCATGTTCGCATCAACCTCGGCCGTGGCCGACGCACCCATGGTTACCATCATGTGATGTGCAGCACCATCATCAGCGAGCCGAACGGCTCCATCCTCCACCAGTTGTCCATCCAGCTCGACTGAGCGTACGCCGCGCGCAACACCCGCGGGGTTGCGCACCTGTATCACATACCGGCTCGCGCCGAAGCGATACTCAATGGTGAACTCCCGCCAGCCGCGGGGCACGCACGGCTCGATCCTCAGGTGATCACCACGCTTCGAGAAGCCGAGCAGCGTTTCCACCGCGATTCGATAAGTCCAGGCCGCCGAACCCGTATACCAGGTCCAGCCACCACGCCCGACATGGGCGGCCGCGGTGTACACGTCGGCACACACGGCATAGGGCTCGACCTTGTACCGCTCGACATCTGCGTCGCTGCGCGCGTGCGTGAAGGGATTGAGCATGCCGAAGAGATATGACGCGCGATCGCCATCGCCAGCCAGCGCCGTCGCGAGCACGGCCCAGAGCGCGGCGTGCGTGTACTGCGCGCCATTCTCGCGGACACCAGGCAGATACCCCTTGATGTAGCCGGGATCCTCGGATGACCTGTCGAACGGTGGCGTGAGCAGCATGATGAGCCGCGCGTCCTCCCGGACCAGTTGGTCGTACACCGCGCGCATGGCGGCGCGCGTTCGTTCTGCCGGAGCGGCACCGGAGATGACCGACCAGCTCTGCGCGATGGAATCAATCCGGCATTCCTCATTCGCGGCCGATCCCAGCGGTGTCCCGTCATCGTAATACGCGCGACGATACCAGGCCCCGTCCCATGCGTGCATCTCCGCCGCTTCGGCGTACCGTGCCGCCCGCTCGCGGAATCGCGACGCCACCGTCGTATCGCCGCGACGGTCCGCGTGCTCGGCGAAGCGGCGCAGCGTGAGGAGGAGAAACCAGGCCAGCCAGACGCTCTCACCGCGTCCGGCGGCACCAACGAGATTCATGCCGTCATTCCAGTCGCCGCCCCCCATGAGCGGCAGCCCATGCGCGCCCTCCGTGCTCGCATGATCGAGCGCGCGTACGCAATGCTCGTAGAGCGTCCCGCTCTCCTTGCTCACGGCGGGCTGGTCATAGGCGTCCTGTTCGCCCGCATCGAGCGCGCGCATGGCGAGATAGGGCGCGCGCTCCGCCCAGACGCTGTCATCTCCGGTGACGCGCACATAGTGCTCGGCCGCGAAGGGCAGCCAGACCAGATCGTCCGAAAATCGCGTGCGGACGCCACGTCCGCCGGGCTCATGCCACCAGTGCTGCACATCCCCTTCGATGAACTGGCGGCCGGCGCAGCGCACCAGGTGTGCACGGGTCACGGCTGGCGCCGCGTACACGAACGCCATGGAGTCCTGCAACTGATCACGAAAGCCGTACGCGCCGCTCGACTGATAGAATCCCGAGCGTCCCCACATCCGGCAGGACAGCGCCTGGTAGAGCGACCAGCGATTCACCAGCGCGTCGAACTCCGGATCGGGCGTGTGCACCGTGATCGTCGCGAGGCGGGCGTCCCACCGCTGCACGGCGCCGGCGAGCGCGCCCGACGCGGCGTTGGGAGCGCCGGTGCGCGCGATGAGATCCCGTGCCTCATCTTCGCCGCGCGTGGCGCCGAGCAGCAGCACCACGACGCGCGTCTCGCCGGGTTCCAGCGTGAGGGCACAGCGCAGTGCCGCGCACGGGTCATAGCCGGCGCCCGTCGTGCCGGAGAGCACGTCGTGCCGCAGTGCCGCCGGCGCGCCAAGATCGCCGTTCCGCCCAATGAACTCCTCGCGATTGGCGGTGAATGATTCGACGGGCTCACTCATCCAGGAAAACGCGATCGACGAGGCGAAATCATCCGTGAAGAAGTTCTGGGCCAGAATGGCACCCGTGGCAGCATCGCGTCTCGTATGGATCTGGTGCCGCGTATGCTCGCGCTGCGCCCCCAGGGTCCACTCGACGTACGAGGTGAGCGTGAGCCGGCGGCGGTGCGCGCCCTGGTTCGTGAGGCGCAACCGCGCGATTTTCACGGGATCGGACTCGGGCACGGCCAGGGCCAGCTCGGTCGCGATGTCATCGCGCGTATGCGCAAACGTCGTGATGCCCGGCGCGTGCCGGACCGTATACTCGGCGTTTTCGCCGCCCGCGGCGGCGGCGGACCGGAATGGTCCGGGCGTCGGCGTCCAGCATGCTCCCGACTCGGCGTCGCGCAGGTAGAGCACTTCGCCGCAGGGATCGCTCACCGCATCGTTGTACCATGGCGTGAGCCGATAGAAGAAGCTGTTCTCCACCCACGTGTATCCCCCGCCCCGCTCCGTCACACAGAAACCTGCGCGCGCGTTGGCGATCACGTTCGCCCACGGCGCCGGCGTGGGGTTCGCCGCGGACACGCGAATCTCGTAGTCCCCGTTCTCCATGAGCCGACCGGCGTGCCGTGCTGGGGGCGCGCTCCGGGCCGGCGCTGCGTCTGCCGGGATCCGGGATTCCCGCTCCGGCCGGTCAATGAGTGATTCGCGCTCGCGCCGGATCTGGCTTTCGCGCATCTCCGCTTCCAGCGAAGGTTCGGACGCCGGCGTCAGTTTTCCGAGTCCCACGCCGTCGCAGATCACGTTGATGCGCGCCGTGGCGCGCAGCAGGGCGACATCCGCCGGACCCAAGAGGTCGGTGCGCCGAATGCATACGCCGCCGGGCCGATCCACGAGCGCGCCTTCACTGGAGGCGAGCAGCATCGCGGTGAGCTGATCGTGCAGTTCCTGCTGATAGGTCGGGCCCCGATCATTCAGGATGACGAGATCGGAGGTAATGCCCTTCATGCGCCAGTAGCGATGCGCCACCAGCAACTGCCGCACGCTGGAGAGCCCCGCCTCCTGGCTGATGATGGCGAGCACGATCGGCCAGTCGCCGGAGATCCCATGCGCCCAGAGGGCCTCCTGGCCGCGCCGGTTCTCGGCGCGTTCGAACTGCCGGGCCAGCAGCTTCTCGTGGGGGTAGAGCAGCGCCGCCGCCAGATCCTGATAGAGCGCGGCCTCCGCGGGCGTCACATCAAGATCGCGCAGCTCCACCTGCGCCTCCGTCCACGAAAGCGCGAGGGCCCGCTCGGACGCCGAGATCTCGTGATACCGATCCGCGTACTGCAGGACCGTCTCGCGATCATCGCCCACGATGGTGGTGAAGGCGACGGTCGCGGCACGGCCCCCGTCCAGATGCACGCGGATGCGCAGCGCGAACACCGGATCCAGCACGGCACCCACTGTGCCCGACAGCGCGCCGGCATCGTCCAGCGCGCGTGGGGCCCGCACCGTACGGCCGCGACCGATGAAGCGCGCGCGGTCGGTCTCGCACGTCACCTCGCCGACCTGCTCCGGGCCCGCCGCGACCACGTGCGCGCACCAGCGCTCGTGCTCGGTCGCCGCGCGCGGTCGACGACCGGCCACCACCGCGGCGCGGGCGCCGACCCACTCGGTCTCCACGAACAGACTCTGAAAGGCCGGATGCGCGCGGTCCGCGTCCGGGTCCGTGAGCACGATCTCGCCGTAGCTGGTCAATTCCACATCGCGTGGTGTGCGCGAACGATTGGTGACCGTGACCCGCCGGATTTCCGCGCGCTCCCGCGGCACGACCACGATTTCGGTTCGCGTGTCCACGCTCCCATCGCTGCGCTCCCAGAGCGCCCGGTCCGTCGCGAAGGTCACGTGATAGTCATCAGCCGGAACTCCCGTGGGCTGGTGCGCGCCGGACCAGACGCGTCCCGAGTCGAGATCGCGGACGTACACCCACTGGCCGGTGTCGTCGCGGGTGGCATCGGCTCGCCAGCGCGTGACGGCCATGCCGTTGGCCCGGCTGTAGCCTGCCCCGGCGTTGCTCACGAGCACGCAGTACGCCTGGCCGCCCAGCAGCGCGACGCGCGGCTCGCCGGTGTGCGCCGTGCGGAATTCGCGCAGCACCGGCCCGTCGTGCGCGGGCCGCGCTGGCGCCTCGGCACGTGGCACATCGGACTGCGGCTGCTGCACGACGTACAGACGCGGCACGCGCTCATCCAGCAGCAGTTCCGCCGCCCGTACCATGGGGTCCGCCATGAACCGCCGCTGCCAGATCCCTTCCCCGCGATGCAGATGCAGCGCGTTGTCGAGTGCGACCAGGCTCATGCCGATGTGATGCGCCATGGCAATGCGCACCACCGCGTTCGATTGTCCGGGATCGGGACGCGTATAGTCCAGCGCATCGTGAAACCCGTACGCGCCGAGTGCGCCGAGTTCCTCCAGCGTGGCGAGATTGGCCAGCGCGTCGTGCGGCTCGATGAGCAGCGCCAGCGCCGCGGCGTAGGGCGCCACGACAAGATCGTTCGCCAGGCCGCGGCGCAGCGCGAGATCCGGCACGCCAAACGCGCGGTACTGATACGTGGCGTGGCGGTCGCGCAGGTTATACGCCGACTCGGACATGCCCCACGGCACGCCGCGGCCGTGCGCGTAGTGAATCTGACGGCGCACCGCGGCACGATGCGTCTGGTCGAGCAGCGAGAATGGGCGCGACGGCATGACGAGCACGGGCATGAGGTACTCGAACATGCTGCCGCTCCAGGACACGAGCGCGGTCGCGCCGCCCGCCGTCGTCAGGGAGCGCGCCAGGCGGAACCAGTGCTCGGCCGGGACATCACCCTTGGCCACGGCCACGAAGCTGGCGAGACGGGCCTCCGATGCGAGCAAGTCGTAGAACGACGTGTCGAGTCGCGCGGTCCGCGCATCGTACCCGATGGAAAACAGCTTGCGTCGCTCATCGAACAGCAGGCGGAATTCCATTGCCATGACGAAGTCGTTTGCGCGGCGCGCGAGGACGGCCAGGCGCGCATCGGCGGCGTTGCCCTGTCGCGCGAGGGTGCGGCACAGCTCCGCGAGCGCGATGAGGTGACCGGCGAGATTTCCCGAATCCACGGTGGAGACGTACGGCGGGTCCAGCACGCGGAGGTCGGTGACGTCGTACCAGTTGAAAAAGTGACCGTGAAAACGGCGCATCCGGTCCATCGATGCGAACGCTCCTTCGAGGCGCGCCAGCAAGTCGTCCAGAGTGAGAAAGCCCAGATCGTAGGCCGAGGCGGTCGCCAGGAGCTGCAGGCCCATGTTGGTCGGCGACGTGCGCATGGCGGTCACCGGAACGGGAGTCTCCTGATGGTTGTCGGGCGCAAGCCAGTTCGTGTCGGCGCTCACGAAGCGACTGAAGTACGCCCAGTGCAGTCTCGCATAGCGGAGGGCGGCCACACGATCGGCGGCCGCCAGCGAGAGTTCACGGCGCCTCAGGGGCGCGCTCAGCACGTGGGCGATCTCGGGCATGGCCATCCAGATGACTCCGATCACCAGCGCGACAATCCACGTCGCCACCCCGCCAGCCGTCCGACTCTGGAGCAACTGCCAGAGCGCCAGCGCGGCAATGATGGCGGCGCTGCCTACCACCGGGCCGAAGCGCCGCCAGCGCACGGTGCGCGTGGACGCGGTGAGCCGCTCGACGCGGGACGCCGTCTGCCACTCGAGCAGGTGCCGGCGCGAGATCAGCACGCGATAGAGCGTGCGCCCGATCGCACCCACGGCGACGAATGCCTGATGGGGGAGAAAGATCACCGCCAGCATGAACTGCACGAGCGCCGCGCTCGCATCGCGGCCGACCGCGGTGTAATAGGGTCGCCACGACTGGCCGGCCGGTGGTCGCAGTGCCGCAAAGAAAGGCGGGGCCAGCAGCGGAATCGCGAGCGACACAAGCACGGCGAGCAGCCACGCGAGGCGCGAGCCCGGCAGCACGATCCAGGCGAGCAGCAGCCAGACCAGCGTCGCGATCGGCACGAGACTGCGCCGCAGGTTGTCCGTGATCTTCCACCGTGAGAGCGCCGGCAGCGGGTTCGGCGTCACGCCGCCGTCACCCGGAATGCGGGAGCCAAGCCACGGGAGCAATTGCCAGTCGCCGCGGATCCAGCGCTGCTGGCGATGGATCGCCGTCAGGTATCGTGTGGGAAAGTCATCGAACACTTCAATGTCGGTCACGAGCGCGGCCCGCGCAAAGATGCCTTCGATGAGATCGTGGCTGAGCAGCGCATTTTCAGGGAAGCGCCCACGCGTCGTCTGCTCGAAGATGTCCACATCGTAGATCCCCTTTCCCGTGAACGTGCCTTCGGCGTAGAGATCCTGATACACATCCGAGACCGCGGTCGTGTACGGGTCAATGCCGGGATGGCCCGCGTAGATCCGCGCGAAGCGCGACCGGTTCGCGCTTTCGAGCGTCACGCTCACGCGCGGCTGCAGAATGCCGTAGCCATGCGTCACGTGTCCGCGAGACTCGTCGTATTCGGCGCTGACGAGCGGGTGCGCGATCGTTCCGACGAGCGCCTGGGCCGCGCCGCGCGGCAGCACGGTGTCCGCATCGAGCGTGATGACGTAGCGCACGTGGCCGAGCCAATCGGGATCGCCCTGCACGATCGTGAAGGCGTCGCGCGCACCGCCACGCAGATAGGCATTGAACTCGCTGAGCTTGCCCCGCTTCCGCTCCCACCCCATCCATACGCCCTCGGCATCATTCCAGCGGCGCGGCCGGTGGAACAGATAGAAGGGTCGCGCCGAGGCGCCGTACTTCTCGTTGAGACGCCGCAAATGCTCGACCGCGGCGCGCATGATCGCGGCATCCGAGTCCGTGTGCTCGGTGGCGGCATCAGGCACATCGCTGAGCAAGGCGAACCGAATCCCGGGATCGCGATTGGCCAGATACTGCGTCTCGAGGCGGTCCACGGCGTCGTGCGCCGCGTCCTCGCTCCAGAGCAGCAGCGGCACGACGACGATAGTGCGCCGGTCCGCCGGGACACCGCCGGTGAAGTCGAGTCGTGACAGGCGCGTGGGAGGCAGCGCACCGGTCACCAGCTCGTTCACGAACGCGATGGCCGCCGCCGTGGCCGGCAGGAAGGCCAGACACGCCGCGGCGATGATCGCGCCCGTGCCGGGGTGATCGGGCAGGGGCAGCACGAAGAACACGACGGCCAGTGCGGTCGCCAGCGCCAGAGCGCCGAAATAGACGGGGCTGGGATGGCGCAGTACCCAGCGGCGCAGACGCTCGCCGAGTGATGGCCGATAGGACAGTGCGCGCTCGAGATCGGCGCGTCCTTCGTCCATGAGATAGTAGCCGACGTGGCGCATACGCTCGGGCGCCTCGGCGCTGGCGGCCGCCTCCGCTACGGCAATGGCGATGGTTGCCACTTCCGGCTCCGCGCGCCCGGCACGTTTGGCGAGGCGCTCCACCGCGTGTCGATAGCGATCACGCGTCTCGAAGGTCATGGCCGCGTAGATCCCGGCCGGATCCCTGTGGAGTGTGGCATCGGAGAGGCTGGCCGATTCCACGAAGGCGCGCCAGTCAAGGCTGGCGACGGTTCGCAGACTGGTGATGCTGTTGGCCATGACGAGCTGCGTGAGGGCAAGGCGCTGGGTGGAGCGCTGCGAGGCCTCCTCCATGCTCATCCCGTCCTCCGCGATCCACTGCTCGAGCCAGAAGAGCGGCGTAAAGTCGTTGCGCCGGCTGCGCAGTTGCTGCACGAACCGCGTCAGGAAGGCCGGCGTGAGATCGGGTGGCCCGTGCACAAACGCGGAGAGTTCACGCGCGAGCGCGTTGCGCGATTCCAGCGATGCGCTCCGGAAGCGCGTGACCCACGCATCGGCCGCTTCCTGATCCGCCAGGTCACGCGCGGTCCGCAGCGCCATGCGGCGCACGTTCTCGAGCAGCCCCATGCGCAACATGATGGGGAGGGCCCAGAGCTCGCCGATCGTCAACGGATGTACGTGCTGGTATTCGCGCACGAGGAGTTCGATGTTCTGGAGCTCCACGCACCCGTCCGTATGGGAGATGAGTTCAATGGCCAGCTCATACACACGCGGAAAGCCGGCGAAGGCGCTCGGTGCATCGAGCTTGGGGAGTTCGCGATAGTACCCGGCCGGCATGCTCGCGCGGATCTCCCGCACCTGCTCCTGAATGACAAAGTAGTTGTCGAGCAGCCAGGCGCCGGCCGGACTCACATCGAGGCCACGCCGCGCGGCGTCATCCAGCGCGGCGCGAACCTCGGCGAGCACGTGTTCGTTGCGCTGGAGGCGGGCGAGCAGCGGGCCGCGATTGCGGCGCAGCGGCAGCCGATCCACGCGGGAGTCCGCCAGGACCTGATGCCGCGCGAGCTGGCGCGTATGTGCCGCGAGTCGCTCGGGCCCGAACAGTTCGTCACGGCGACCGCCCCGTTCGGCGGCGCGGTCGTGATGCAATGCGGCGAGGCGCCGGCTGCGGGAGGTGATGAGGAGTGGCATGATGGGAGTTCGTGTGCAAGAGATGCACCCGATCCGCAGCGGCTGCACACACGCCGAGCGGGGGACCGCGCTGGCGGCCCCGCAGCAGACGTCTCACGTGCATTGTCGGCACGCCATGCCCGCGCGTGCGTGCGACGCGCAGCGCCGCTCCTGCTGAAGGTCAGTCCCGCTCCGGTCCCGGTTCAAGTTCCAGCCCGCCGCTCCCGGCCGATCCGAATTTCGGCGTCGTGAGCCAGCGCCCGGTCGTGGTGCGCGGCGGATTGGGCGGCTCCGCCTTGGCGCGACGTCGCGCCGCATCGCGCGGCGGGTCGGCAGGCGTGCGCGGCAGATCCGCGCGGCGGCGCGGGCGTTTCCGGTGTCCTCGTGTCATGTCTCCTCCTCCGCACGACAGTCCCTGCCTCCTCGGTGCGCACGACGCGTGCCGCTGGAGCGCGAGTGCGCGCGACGTCGCGAACCGCCGCGGCCGGATGCCGTCGCCGTGCCACCGCTCGTGACCCGTTCGCCGCGCGCCACGATGCGTGGAATATGAATTGCATTGGCGTCCATTCACTTTTGTCCGGGGCGCCGCCTGTCGTCGCACGATGCAGCCGGCTGCCAGAACGGTGGGAGGCACGGCACACCAATGTCAGCGAGACAGGCGTTGCGAAGCGGTGAACCGCTGAATTCCACGCATGTCTCTCCTCGCCAGCTCTCAGCGGCTGCGGAAGGCGAAAATCTCTTCGTGCGACTGAACTGCGCGTACAGCCACGGCTTCACGGAACAGCAGATCACGTCCCGCGAGCCGAACAAGAGCATGAACGAGGATGTACCGTGATCGCGATTCCGTCGGGATCACCGGCCATATTCGGCACGGCCGGCCCAGCCGCG
>JBOHTE010000633.1:0-6185 GCA_050733555.1 Gemmatimonadaceae bacterium
GCCCCGCGCGCTTGCGGTGACTGCGCTACAGCTTGCTGCGTGACTGCCGCTGCAAGCTGACAGGTCGCGCTGCAAAATCAGGGAGCGCTGGATACGCCAAGGGCGCGAGCCCCGCCCCATCGGAGGCTCGCGCCCAGTGCCCACCACGCTCGATGGTGGCTACTTCCGCCGAAAGATGCTCCCGATGAGAACCCCCAGGCCAAGCGCAACCAGCAACGATCGCCCGGGACGAGTTTTCACCTGGTGCTCAATACCCGCTCTCGCTTTCTCCGCATCGGTGGTGCGAACCCAGTCCGCGGTGTTCTCCATCCCGGCCGCGACCTTCTGGCTGGCCTGCTCCAACTTGGCCCGTGTCTTCGGCGTCACACCCGCCATCTCTGCGCTCGACACCCGGTCGCGCAGCTTTCCCGCGCCGGCTTCGAGCTTGTCAGCCACCGTCGCCTTGAGCTCCATTGCCCTGTCTCGTGCCTGGCCGATTCTCCGCTCCTTGTCCTCCGGCGTGGATAGTTGCACGCGCTCGGTGGGGTCCGTTGGTTCGGTTGGGCCATTGAGTTCGTTTGGCATGCTGATTCCTCCTTGATAAAGACGGCTGGCGATCACCTACCGATCAGTCATCCCGAGTGGGTCTCCCGGTTCGCGTCGACCACTCACGGCTGATGACTGACAGTGCTCCTCGAACGCACCTACGAGATCCCGCGCGATGGCCTCCGCTGACCGGCCTTCGATCTGATGCCGCTCCAGCATGAATACCAACTGTCCGTCCTTCAACAGCGCAATCTGCGGCGACGACGGCCGATATCCCGTGAAGTACGCGCGGGCGCGGGAGGTCGCTTCGAGATCCTGGCCGGCGAAGACAGTCGTGAGGTGCTCCGGCCGCGTGGAGTTCCGCAGGGCCATCGCGACGGCGGGACGGGCATTTCGCGCCGCGCAGCCGCAAATCGAGTTCACGACGACCAGCGTGGTACCGGCTGCATCCTTCAATCGTGTGTCCACCGTCTGCGGCGTGCGCATCTCCTCGACGCCGAGCCGGGTGAGCTCGGCTCGCATGGGAGCGACGAAGCGTTCATCGTAAGGCATGGGATCGAGTGCCAGAGTGAGAGTTGAGAGTATGGAGTGCTAGGGCTCGACGTCGAGCTCCGGAGCGGCGTCGCGCACGAGCGCGAGGATCGCGGTTTGCGGCACGACGAGGTAGTGGTCGGTCTCGAAGGTGATCTCGACGGCCGCACGGCGAAAGAAGAGCGCGTAGTCGCCAACGCGAGCCTGCATGGGAAGAAAGCGCGTCTCGCGCGGGCTCATGCGCCAGGGCTCATCGGTGGACTCGGCGGGATCGGGCATGGGCAGCCCCGGCCCGGTGGCAATGATCCGGCCGCCCTGCACCTGCTGATTATCCACCGCGGTGGGCGGCAGATAGAGGCCGACCTTCGTGCGCTCCGCACCTTCTTCCGGTGCGATGAGCACGCGATCGCCGACGACGATGAGTTTCTTGGGCATGGTGAATGATAACCGCCGGGAAGCGTCGCGCGGAGCGCGACTGGGAGACCCCGCACCTCCCTCCCCTTGGGAATCGGCAATCAGCCTTCTCCCCGCCGCCCTCCCCGTGGGAATCGGCAATGGGGAATGGTGGGAATAGGGAATCGGCCTCCCCATTTCCACCATTCCCCATTCCCGATTGCCGATTCCCAAGGGCGGGGTAGCGGGGCGGGGCGATGGGGCTCGGCTACAGCCGGCTGCTTCCCCGCGCCACGATCTCCCGGTGCTTGCGCCGCAACATGTCCACGCGCACCCAATGCACCGTCACGCCGAGGAGGACGGCAAAGAGGAGAATCGTCACCGTCCGCAGCCAGGCGATGTTGCCAATGAGTGACGGCCAGTCGCCCCACGTCGCGTACTGCGTACCGAGGCGCTCCACACCGGCGGCAATGAGCGCGGCGCTCACGACGGCTTCCGAGATGCTCTCCACCAGTGCGAACAGCGGCGCGCGCCAGATCCACTGTCGCACCGTGTAGTTCGCCAGATACATGGTGGCGAGACCCAGAAGCAGTACGGTGCTGACGATGAGCAGGAGCAGGAACAGCCAGATCGCCGTGCTGCGCCGCGAGAGGGCGAACCAGCGAAAGAGATGCACGAGAATGCCCGTGGTCACTGCCATGGCGGGCAGCGAGTACGTGAGCCGGCGCACCAGCGGCGGCTCCTCGAGCTTCCATTCAATGGTGTGGCGAGGGAACAGCGCGGGCATGACTCAAGATAGGTCCTACCGCGCGGGCTGCCAGTGGCTCAGGCTCGCCCCTCGCATGCGGCTCTCGACGTTCATCACGGGGTAGAACAGTGAGGCGCCTCCGGGCAACAGCGCGGCACGGTGGTCGTGTTGCCTGACGCGCAGTAGAAACGTCGCTCAGGATATCCCGCGCGCCGGTTCCATCGCGATCCGGTCTCACGCGACAGGCGACCTGGCAGGAGACGATCCATGGCGCAGAACGGCTGGCACGATCACGATGATTCCGGAAGCAGCCCGCCCGACGAACAGCGTTGGTCGCCGGAGATATCCCTTGGCGATCCGGACGCATGGCGCGGTAAAGCGCATGCGCCGCTCGACGACAGTACATGGCGCGGCGAGGCAGAGCAACCGGCAGGTGGCGACTCGTGGCGCGGCGACGAGCATGCGGAGGAGTGGCCCGAGTGGAACGCCGGACCCGAGTACCGCATGTGGAAGCGGATTCAGGGGAAGGAGAATCCGGAGTGACGGTGCACGCGCTCAGGCAGCTCAGCGAATGACGTGGCCGAATCGTCCCCAGCGGATCCGCCAGTCTTCGAAGTCAATCGAGATGTAGATGAACATCGGCTTGCCACGAATGTTCGCGCGGGGAATGAACCCGTAGTAGCGCGCATCCACGGAGTCATACCGGTTGTCGCCGAGCGAGAAGTAATGGCGCGGGGGGACGACCATGGGCCCCCAGTTATCGTGTGTGATCACGGCCGGCGGCGGGCCGAATCGCGATCCCTTCAGCTCGAATTGCTTCTGCCAGCCGAACGTGGGATCGGCCTCATCCACGTAGCCAAACGGCTTCTGGCCCACGCCGAGCGGCAGCCGCTGTGCGATCCCGTTCACGTAGAGCATCCCGTCGCGCATGTAGATGGTGTCGCCGGGAGTTCCCACGAGCCGCTTCACGACGATCGGCGTGAGATCATTGCGGATCTGCATGTTGGCCGGCAGTCGCGCCTGATTCGGCGACTGATACACCGCGACGCTGTTCCGCCGGGGATCACTGAATGCGGGGAGATTCGTGGAGTCCGTGAACGGAACGTGCGCGCCGTAGATGGCCTTGTTCACGAAGAGAAAATCGCCCACCAGGAGCGTGGGCTCCATGCTGCCCGACGGAATGTGATACGCCTCGATGAGAATAGCGCGGAGAATGAGCACGACGATGATCGCGCCGATGAGCGACTTGATCCATTCCCAGCCGCGCGTGCGAGGGGCGCGCGGTCCTTTCGGGCTGCGCCGGGCTTCGGCGACGACGTTCCGGGAGCCGGCAGACTGGGGTTTGCGTTTCTTCGAGGCCACAGCAGCGGGGCAGGTTGAGATGCGAAGCGACAGCGTGAATCCGCCGAATGCCGGCGAGCACTGCCCGCAATATAAGACCGGATGATGAGCGAAGGGGGCGTCCCCGTGTCCGGTGGCCCGCCCCCCTCGAAGCCCGAAGGTTCGCCTGCGTGAACTGCCCTATTTCATATGCTTGTTCGCGAGCTTCGTCATCTCGAACATCGAGACCTGCTTCTTGCCGCCGAACAGCTTCTGCATTTTCTCATCCGCGTTGATCATGCGGCGATTCTTGCTGTCCTGCAGTCCGTTCTTCTTGATGTACGCCCAGAGCCGCTTGGTGATTTCCGTACGGGGCATACCGCCATTGCCCACCACGGCGCCGAGCGTCTCGTCCGGCATCATCGGCCTCATGAACGCCGGATTCGGGGCGCGCTTCTTCTTCGGGCCGGCCTTCTTTGCCGGCTTCCTGGCCGCCTTCTTCGCGGCGGTTTTCTTCGCGCCCTTCCTGGCGCTCGCCTTTTTCGCGCTGACCTTCTTCCCTGCCTTCTTCTTCGCGCCGCCTTTCTTCTTGGTGGCCATCGATCGTCTCTCCGAATTGGTGAAGGGATCGCGTTCGACAGAGGGAAACTCGGGTCCGTCGGGGCACAAGCTACAAGTGTCTGCCGTGGATGCAATAGGGAGATTGAGGTTTTTTTCGAGAGAGAGTGTGTGTGGTTGCTGGTCGGGCGTGCCTGGGGCGTGCGTTGTTCATGGCAGGGGGCGGGGTCAGCGGGTGGGGCGCAGCACTCGCATCATGCGCACATCGTACGCGTCGGGCGAGGGATCGTCGCCGTCAATGTCATAGTTCGCTTGCGGCGTTTCGAGAATGAGCGGCACGCCATCACTGCGCGGGTCGTCGAGCAGCCAGTGAAATGGTGCGAGCCCGATCTGTCCCTCGCCCAGCAGCGCGTGACGGTCCCGGTTCGAGCCCAGCGCACCCTCGCTGTCATTCAGGTGAAAAAATGCCGGCGGCTCGCCGCACTGCTGCTCGAAGGCATCGAGCACACCCGTGAAGGCATCGCGCGAGGAGCTGATGTTGTGTCCCGCGGCGAACAGGTGACACGTGTCGAGACCGTAGCCCGCGCGGGCGCGCAGCGGCGCAGGCAGCGCGCCCAGGATGGCACCCACCTCCTCGGCGGTGCGGCCGATCGTCGTGCCGGCGCCCGCGGTATTCTCCACGAGCAGACGAGTTCCTCCCTGCACCGTGTCGAGCGCGTGTGTCATGGCGCGCGCCACGCGCGCGATCGCGGCGTCGCGATCGGCATCGTTCGCCGCGCCAGGGTGAAAACAGACTCCCGCGACATTGAGCATGGTGGAACGCTCCAGCTCCCTGGCAAGCCCCGCACTGGCGCGTGACCACTTCGTTTCGTCCGACGATGCGGTATTGAGCACGTACGCCGCATGGACGATCACGTGCCGTTGCTCGATGCCGGCCTCGGCGAGCGCCGCGTGAAAGCGCTGCACCCGTTCGGGGCGAATGGACGATTTGTCGCCGTAGTACTTGGGGATGGCGGTGAAGATCTGCAGCGCCGTCATGCCGCCATTGCCCGCACGGAGCGCAGCCTTGTCTATGCCGCCCGTGTCGATTGTATGCGCGCCGATGAAATGCGCCATGGAACCTCGTTCACGCGAACTGGTGAAGCTGAAAATGTGTCCGTCCATGAACGAAACAGCCAGCCCGATCCGTGCATCGCCGGCGCGCGCGGCAAGGATGATACCGAGCAGCAGAGCCACGAACCACACTGGAACATCACTCACAGAGGGGGACACGCGTGCGAGAGGACGTGAGCCCGCGCACATACGCGGCAGGGCGCGGAACAGTTGGCCGTGCTTCCCCGGCGGGGTATCTTTCATGCGAAGCACGCGCCGCCAGCGGGCGCCGTTCATCCAGAGGACTTGCCATGTCTGCTCCAGCCACACAGCCTCGCCATACCGCCCCGTCCGCCAGCAGCGACGCGGCCGGCGAACCGGCATCGACCGCACCCGCCGCGAGTGTCCCGGACGGGATCAGCGGATTCAACGGGAATCGCCGGGTGCCACCGCCCGTGAATGAGCCAGTGCGATCGTACGCGCCGGGTTCGCCGGAGAAGCGTGAGCTGAAGGCCCGGCTCAAGAGCATGGCGGGCGAGAAGGCCGAGATTCCGCTGATCATCGGCGGAGAGGAGATTCGCTCGGGCCACACGATGCAGACAGTCATGCCGCACGATCATCAGCACGTGCTGGCGGACTGGCACATGGCCCGGAACGAGGATGTCACCCACGCGGTGGATGCGGCGCGCGCGGCACACCGCGAATGGTCCAACTGGCCGTGGGAGGATCGCGTGGCGGTGTTCCTGCGCGCCGCGGAGTTGCTGGCCACGACGTGGCGCGCGACGCTCAACGCCGCCACCATGCTCGGCCAGTCCAAGACGGCGTTCCAGGCCGAAATTGATTCAGCATGCGAGCTGATCGACTTCTGGCGGTTCAACGCGCGCTTCGCGCAGGAGCTCTACGACGAGCAGCCGGTGAGCGATCGCAGCAAGTGGAACCAGCTGGACTATCGCCCACTGGAAGGATTCGTGTACGCGGTGACGCCGTTCAACTTCACGTCCATCGCCGGCAATCTTCC
>JBOHTE010000634.1:0-13075 GCA_050733555.1 Gemmatimonadaceae bacterium
GCCGTGCTCTAACCAGCTGAGCTACCCTGCCCCAAAAGAAACCGGCCGGCCCCTGGGGACCGGCCGGCGCTATAGCGGGGGCGGGATTTGAACCCGCGACCTTCGGGTTATGAGCCCGACGAGCTACCAGGCTGCTCCACCCCGCGTCAGTGATCGAAATATTGCGCCCGGCCAGAGGCGAGTCAAGGCTTGGCCACGCTTACCTGCGTCGAACCCGGCTCGGCGAATCGGTACAGAATCTCCTTGTCGCCCTTCACCATGCCGAATTCCTCGCGCGCGATGCGCTCCTGCGTGGCGGGGTCGGTCTGGATGGCCTTCTTCAGGCGCTGCAGCGAGTCCACCTGGTGCTGCAGCGAATCGATCTGCGCGACGAGCCGCTTGTGCCTGGCCTTCTGGCGAAACAGGTCGCTCGTGCCATACTCGCCGCCCTGTACAGCGAAGATCGCCGCGCCCACGATCACCACGAGGAGCACGATGCGGCCGGCGCTCCATTTCCCGCGAGTCTTCACAAGCCGAACATCGCTCCGCCCGGATATTCGGCGGCGTCGCCGAGCAGTTCCTCAATGCGCAGCAACTGGTTGTACTTGGCCACGCGATCCGTGCGCGACGCGGAGCCGGTCTTGATCTGTCCCGCACCGGTACCCACGGCGAGATCCGCAATGAAGGTGTCGGCGGTTTCGCCCGAGCGGTGCGAGATCACCGACAGGTATCCGGCGGAGCGCGCCATTTCAATGGCCTCGAGCGTCTCCGTGACCGTGCCGATCTGATTGAGCTTGATGAGAATCGCGTTGGCCACGTGCTTCTCGATTCCCCTGGCGAGCAGCTCCGTGTTGGTCACGAAAATGTCATCACCCACGAGCTGCACGCGGTCGCCCAGCGCGGTGGTGAGCGCGACCCAGCCATCCCAGTCGTCCTCCGCGAGGCCATCCTCAATGGACACGATGGGATACTCGTCGAGCCACTTGGTGTACAGCTCGATCATCGCTGCCGAATCCTTCTTGCCGGCACCGCTCTTTCTGAACGTGTACGTGCCCTCCTTATACAACTCGCTGCTCGCGGGGTCGAGCGCGATGGCGACCTGGCGGCCGGGCTCATACTTCGCCGCCTGGATGGCTTCGACGAGCACTCGGAGCGCCTCATCGTCACTCTTGAGATCCGGCGCAAAGCCGCCCTCATCGCCAACGCCCGTGGCCAGTCCCCGCTTCACCAGCACCTTCTTGAGTGCGTGAAAGACCTCGGCGCCCATGCGCAACGCCTCGGCGAACGTGTCCGCGCCCACCGGAACGATCATGTATTCCTGGAAGTCCACGGTGTTCGTGGCATGCGCGCCGCCATTCAGCACGTTCATCATGGGCACCGGCAGCGTGCGCGCCATGGGGCCTCCCAGATATCGAAAGAGCGGCAACCCGACATCCTCCGCGGCGGCCCGCGCCGCGGCCATGGACACGGCAAGAATGGCGTTCGCCCCCAGACGCCCCTTGTTGGGCGAGCCGTCCAGCTCGATCATGGCGCGGTCCAGCGCGATCTGGTCCTGTGCGTCCATCCCGCGCAGCGCGGGGAGAATGGTCTCCTCGATGTGCTGCACGGCGCGCAGCACGCCCTTGCCGCCGTAGCGCTTGGGATCCGCGTCGCGCAGCTCCACCGCCTCGCGCTCGCCGGTGCTCGCGCCGCTGGGCACGGCAGCGCGGCCGAACGCACCGGAGGCCAGCACGACGTCGGCCTCGACGGTGGGGTTGCCACGGCTGTCGAGAATCTCCCGCGCGCGAATCTCTACGATGTCGGACATGGATCTCCGAGTTGAATGGGTGCGCTGTGAATGCCCTTCTCTTCGAGGACGACGGCCATGCGATGCCACACCACGTCCACGAGCCGGTCGCGATCGTCGTAGGTCATGCCCTTCGTCTCGATGGGCTCCAGGAAGGTCAGCTCGCAGGTGCCGGCGTGCACGGCGATCTGTCCCTTGCCCTGCACTTCGCGCGTGCCCCAGCTCACCACCGGCACCACCGGGACCTGCGCGGCGATGGCGAGCACGAATGGCCCCTTCTTGAAGGGACGCAGCTCGTAGGAGCGGCCGCGCGTGCCCTCGGGGTACACGGCCACGGAAATTCCGGTGCGAATGAGCTGCGCCGCGGCCTCGTACGCCTCGAACGCCGCCTTGCGGTTGCGGCGATCAATGAATATTCCAGCGACCTCGCGCGCGGCGCGACCGAACACCGGCAGCGACAGCAGCTCCTTCTTGGCCACGAAGCGGCAGGGTGGGAGCACACTCGCGAGACCAAATATCTCGAACCAGCTCACGTGATTGGAGACGTACACGCGCGGATCGGTGCGTGTGCCGAGGAATTCGGGGTGGCGCGTGACCACCTTCACGCCCGACAGCCAGAGTACCACCCTGGACCAGTTGCGCGGCGCACGCCCGAGCACGCCGTCCGGCGGGATGCGAACGCCGAACAGCGTGAGCACGATGACCGGGATGCCCAGCAGCAGGGTCATCATGATCATGGCGGGATAGGCAACGAGTGCACGCATGGTCACGAAAAGTGGTCGAAGCCATCCAGCGGCGCAACGCGTGCGCCGTGCAGCGTGGCCTGCACTTCCGCGGCACCCGATTCCACCCAACCAATGCGCGTGAGGGGCAGCGCGAGCGCGCATGCGAAGGCGGCGGTGTCGAGATCCGCAGGCGCGGCCACGAGTAGTTCGTACTCCTCGCCGCCGCGGGCGGCGCTCACGGGGTCCACGCCGGCCAGGACCGGAAGCGCATCGAGATCGATCACCATGCGCACGCCGCTCGCGGCGGCGACGTGCCCGGCATCGGCGAACAGGCCATCGGAGATGTCGATCGCCGCGTGGGCATCATTGCCCGCGAGCCACTGTGCCGCCCTGAGCCGCGGCTCGGGCCAGGCGAAGCGCTCGCGCGCTCGGCGCGGCGGCGTTTCGCCGCGCTCCAGTGCGCGCAGCGCGGTGACCGGTCCGCCGAGCCGTCCCGTGACATAGAGCGCATCGCCGGGGCGCGCACCACTGCGGCGCAGCGGCCGTGCGCAGTGGCCGAGCACCGTCAGCGCGACGTTCAGCTCGTGTGCCCCGGCGATGTTGCCGCCCACAATGACCGTGCCGGCACTCGCCACCGCTTCGCCAATGCCGTCAGCCAGATCCTCCACGCGCGCCAGCCACGCGTCGGGGAGCGAGAGCGATACGAGCACGCCGAGCGGCGCCGCCGCCATCGCCGCGAGATCACTGAGCGCTGCGGCGGTGGCGCGCCAGCCGATCTCGCGCGGCGTGAGCCAGCCGTCTCGAAAGTGAATCCCTTCCACGATGTTGTCCGCGCTGACGACCAGCATCTCGCCCGGCGGCACGTCGAGCAACGCGGCATCGTCGCCCACACCGCGCGCCAGTTCGCCCCACCGCTTCGTGAGCGCGCGAATGAGATCGAATTCCCGCCCGGGCCCCAGCGCGGTGCCGTCGTTCACGGCGTGATCGCGGGAAGCTCGGCGAGCACGGGATACGCCGGCTGCTGCACCGGCTCGGACCACACGCGCGAAATGGCGTGCTCGATGTCAACGAGCGTGATGCCGCGTACCACCCCGCGCTGCGGCCCGGCGTACGCGGCCAGTTCCGCCGCGCGACCGTGCACCCAGGCGGCGCATGCGCCTGCCGCGTGCGCATCACCCGTCTGCGCGAGGAGCGTGGCCGCGATGCCACCGAGCAGATCGCCGCTCCCGGCCGTGGCGAGCGCTGGCGTGCCGGCGCCACTCACGAGCGAATGGCCGTCCGTTCCCGTGATCACGGTGGGCACGCCCTTGAGCAGCACCGCCGCGTGCGCGCGCCCCGCGAGCGCGGCACCCACCTCGAAGCGCTGTGCCAGCACGTCGCTCACGGGCACACCCGAGAGCCGCGCGAATTCCACGGGGTGCGGCGTGAGAAGCGCGGGGCGGCCATCGAGCAGCGCGCCCAGGGCGCCGGCATCACCAGCGAACGCGTTGAGCGCATCGGCGTCCAGCACGACCGGCCCGCGCCAGTCGCAGAGCACGCGTTCCACGAGACGGCGGCTGTCGGGGCCGTGACCGAGACCCGGGCCAATGAGCACCGTGTCCGCCCACGCGGTGATGGCATCATCCATGTCCTGCGCGCCCTCGCCGGGCCACACGCCGGCCAGCGCCTCCGGAAGCGCGGTCTGCACGATCGCGAGATTCTCGCGCGCCACAATCAGCCGCACCATGCCGATGCCGCTGCGCATCGCGGCACGCGCAGCCAGCATCGCTGCGCCGGCCATGCCGCTGTGACCACCCACGATGACGAGCTTCCGACGCGTCCCCTTGTTGGCATCGGGCGCGATGGCCGGGACGTGCGCATGCACCCAGCGTGCGGTGACGAGCCGGGCGCCGGCGCTGTCGGCGCCCTCGGGCGAGAGCCCGATGTCGACGACGACGATGCGCCCGGCGTGGCCGCGCGCCACGAGCAGGCCGCGCTTCATGCCGCCGAAGGTCGTCGTGAGATCCGCGCGCACCGCCAGCGTCGCCGCACCGCTGTCGGCGTTGACGCCGCTGGGAACGTCGAGCGCCACGACGACCGCGCCGCGCTCGCGCCGTTCCGCCATCGCCCGGATGACGGCGCCCACGGCACCGCGCGGCTCACCGCTCGCGCCCGTACCCAGGAGCGCATCCACCACGATACCGGCGTGCAGCGTCGGTGCATCCGGAGTGTCCGCGCCGGGAAGCACGCTGACGTGCGGCTCGGCGAGCGTGCGTTCGGCGCGCGCATCGCCGGTGCGCGTTGCGCCAGTGGCGGACACGGTCACACCCACCCCGGCGGCCGCGAGTGCGCGCGCCACCACCCAGCCATCGCCGCCATTGTTACCGGGACCGCAGCAGATGTGCACACCCTGGCGCAGTCGCGCGCCGTACGCGCGCGCGATCTCGGCGGCGGCAGCCGCGCCCGCGCGCTGCATGAGCGCGCGCGATGGCGTGCCGGCGGCGATGGTGGCCGTGTCCGCCGCCGCCGCCTGCGCTGCCGACAGCACGGGCACCACGGGCACCACGGGCACCACGGGCCAACGAGAAGCGGCGGCTTCGTCAGCCGCCGCCCGGGTCCCGCGCACCGCAGCATCCGTCATTTGTGCGACTGGCTGATCGTCCGCCCGAAGCTGATCTCGCCGTTGTCAATGCGAATGTTGAATCCGCATTCGGGGTTGTTGCACACCCACGCCTTGTAGGTAATGGGCGCGCCTTCGCGTCCATAATCACTGAGCGGCAGCATGGTTCCCTTGCCGCATTTGCGGCAGTCCGGCAGCTCGCGCACATCCATGGCTCCTCACCTCCTCCCGTACGTCACTCCGAGCCCGCGCGTGCGGCAGCGCGGCCTCACCCGATCCCGACCACGCTCCAGGGATACTCCCGGTCAAAGGCCTGGTCGAAATCGAACACGTCGCAGAACTCGTCGCGCGTATCCGATGGCTGGCTGATGAGCAGGCCGAGGTCCACGAGCGTGAAGACGATGTCGCCCAGATCCGCGGTGGTGACCACACCCCAGTGCTCGAGCACGAGTCGGGCCATCACGCCGAAGCGCTCGAGGGCAAGGTCGCGGCACGCTTCAGTCAGCTCACGGCCGGTAATGTGACGGCGCTCGGGCAGTCTGGCCTGGCAGAATTCCAGCCCGGCGAGCACGAAGAGGTACGCTCCTTCATCGAAGCGCGGCTCGCGAGCCCGAATGCGGTCCATGATCCCATCGCGGAAACACAACTGCGACAACGCGAACTCCCCCTCAGTCAAGGGCCCCGGTACCGGCAGCGGGCGCCGCCGGTCAACTCGGGGCAAAGATGAAGACCGGGAAGAAAAATCACAACCGCCCGGCAGCCTCTTCGGCCACAGTATACAGCGGAAAGGCGGCCGTAAGCTCGTGGACGTCCGATCGGACGCTCATGGCCACGCGCTCGTCCGTGGCCTGCGACAGCACACGGTGGATGAGGTCCGCGATGCGCCGCATCTCCGGCTCGCGCATGCCGCGCGTGGTGACCGCCGGCGTGCCGATGCGCACGCCGCTGGTGACGAACGGCGAACGCGTCTCACCCGGAACGGTGTTCTTGTTCACGGTGATGTGGGCGAGGCCGAGTGCGGCTTCAGCCGCCTTGCCCGTGAGGTCACCGTCACGCAAATCCAGCAGCATGAGGTGGTTGTCGGTGCCACCGGAGACAATGCGATACCCGTGCTCGATGAGTGCGGCTGCGAGCGTCTTCGCGTTGGCCACGACCTGCGCGGAGTACTCCCGGAACGACGGCTGCAGCGCCTCGTGCAGCGCCACGGCCTTGGCCGCAATCACGTGCATGAGCGGTCCGCCCTGAATCCCGGGAAAGATCTGCTTGTTGATGAGCGCCGCGTGCTCCTGGCGGCACAGGATGAGCCCACCGCGCGGTCCACGCAGGGTCTTGTGCGTGGTGGTGGTCACGGCATCCGCGTGTGGCACGGGCGACGGATAGAGTCCGGTGGCCACAAGGCCCGCCACGTGGGCCATGTCCACCATCATCCGCGCTCCCACCTCGCGCGCAATCGCCGCGAACGCGGGAAAATCCAGCGTGCGCGAATAGGCGCTGAAGCCCGCGATGATCATCTTCGGGCTGTGGCGGCGCGCGAGGTCGCGCACTTCGTCCATGTCGACCAGCCCCGTATCCTCGCGCACGCCGTACGGCACGATGTTGTAGAGGATGCCCGAGAAGTTCACGGGCGACCCGTGCGTCAGGTGTCCGCCGTGCGAGAGGTTCATGCCCAGCACGGTGTCGCCCGGTTTCACGAAGGCGAAGTACACCGCCATGTTCGCCTGCGCGCCCGAGTGCGGCTGCACGTTCGCGTGCTCGGCGCCGAAGAGCTGCTTCGCGCGGTCGATCGCGAGCTGCTCCGCCACGTCCACCACCTCGCATCCGCCGTAGTACCGCTTGCCGGGGTAGCCCTCGGCGTACTTGTTGGTGAGCGGCGACCCCATCGCTTCCATCACCGCGGGTGAGACAAAATTCTCGCTCGCGATCAGCTCCAACCCGTCCCCCTCGCGCCGGATCTCATCCTCGATGACCTGCGCAATCGCGGGATCGGTCTGACGGAGTGCGTCACCGGGTGGGCGGTGAGTCCAGCCTGTCCATGAGGGCATGTTGGTAGCGGGTAGCTGGTTTGCTGGTTTACCGATTCGGCCACTGCGGCCAAGTCTTCACCAGGGAGCCTACCGCCTTCAACCGCCGTTCGGCCAGGCGGTCGGCTGCCTCATAGGTCGGGATGCCCTCGGAACGGGCGATCTCGAAGACGCCCAGCGTCGTGTTGTAGATCTCGTCCGCCTTGCGCAGTGCGCGACTGGCGTCCCAGTTGGCCAGCTCACTGTACACGTTGATCACGCCGCCGGCATTGGCCACATAATCCGGCGTGTAGAGAATCCCCTTCGCGTCCAGCTCGTCGCCGTGGCGCTCCTCGAGCAACTGGTTGTTCGCGGCGCCCGCCACGACCTCAACCTTGAGCTGCGGGATGGTGTTGTCGTTGATGATCGCGCCCAGCGCGCAGGGCGCAAAGATGTCCGCCTTCACGCCGTAGATCTCTCCGGGTTCCACCGCGCGCGCACCCAGTTCGGTGACCACGCGACGCACCCGTTCGGCGTCGATGTCGGTGACGACGAGCGCGGCTCCGGCGTCGCGCAGCTCCTTCGCCAGATAGTAGCCCACGTGCCCGCACCCCTGGATGGCGACGGTCTTTGCCGAGAGTGCGTCGCTCCCCCAGCGGTGCTTCGCGGCGGCCTGAAGCGCACGGAACACGCCGTGCGCCGTGACCGGCGAGGGGTCGCCCGACTTGCCGGCCAGACCTGTGACGTAATCGGTCTCCATGTGCACGAAGTCCATGTCGCTCGTGCTCGTGCCGACATCTTCCGCCGTGACATAGCGGCCGCCGAGTCCCTCGACGAAACGGCCATGCGCACGGAAGATCATCTCGCGGTTCTTCGTGCGATTGTCGCCGATGATCACCGACTTGCCGCCACCCAGATTGAGGCCGGCCACCGCATTCTTGTACGTCATCCCGCGTGCCAGCCGCAGTGCATCGATGATCGCCTCTTCGTCCGACGCATAGCTCCAGAAACGCGTGCCGCCCAGCGCGGGGCCCAGCACGGTGCTGTGCACGGCGATCATGCCCCGATATCCGGCGGACGGGTCGCTGCAGAGCACGAGCTGCTCATGCCCCATGTCCGCGAGGCGGTCGAAGATGCCCTGTTGTGCGGTTGGTTTGGGGATTTCAGTGATTGTCATGTGGGTGGTGAGCTAGGGTGTTATGACGCATACAGTTCTTTCGCGATCACGATCCGCTGAATCTCGGACGTGCCTTCATAGATCTCTGTAACTTTTGCATCCCGGAAATAGCGTTCCACGGGGTAGTCGCGCACGTATCCGTACCCGCCAAAAATCTGTATCGCCTGCGTGGTGGTCCACATGGCGGTCTCGCTGGCCATCAGTTTGCTCATGCTGCTGAACTGGGTAATCTCCTCGCCACGGTCCTTCGCGGCTGCGGCAGAATAGAGCAGCGAACGCGCGGCGGTGATCCTGGTGGCCATGTCGGCGAGCTTGAACTGAATGCCCTGGAATTCCTTGATCGGCTTGCCGAACTGGCGCCGTTCCGCGGCGTACGCCACCGACGCTTCCAGCGCGGCGCGGGCGATGCCAATGGCCTGCGCGGCAATGCCGAGCCGGCCGTTGTCCAGTGACTGCATGGCGTAGACGAATCCCATGCCCTCGGTGCCGAGCAGGTTCGCGGCCGGCACGCGCAGATTGTCGAACACGATCTGCACGGTGGGCGACGCGCGCAGCCCCATCTTGTCTTCCTTCTTGCCCACGCGAAATCCCGGCATGTCCGGCGTGATGATGAACGTCGAGATGCCCCGCGCGCCGCGCCGGTCGCCCGCGTGATCGGTGCGTACCATGGTGAGAATGACGTCGGCATCGCTGCCGCTGCTCACCCATGCCTTGGTACCATTGATCACGTAGCAATCGCCGTCGCGCACGGCCTGCGCGCGCATGTCTGCCGCGTCGGAACCCGCTTCGGCCTCCGACAGCGCGAACGCGCCGAGCCATTCGCCGCGCGCCATCGGCTCCAGATAGCGCGCCTTCTGCTCCGCCGTCCCCCAGCGCAGGAGCATCTGCGTGGGCAGCGAGTTGTGCACGCTCATGGCGACGGCGACGGCGGCATCCACCGTCGCGATCTCCTCGAGCGCCACGAGATACGTGCAGGTATCGAGGCCCAGTCCGCCGTACTCCTCGGGTACCATCATCCCGAGAAATCCCAGCTCGCCCATCTGCGCGATGGTCGGGCGATCGAAGTAGGCGTCGCGGTCCCACTGATCCGAATGCGGCGCGATCGCGGTGCGTGCGAACTCCCGCGCGGTGCGCTGGACTTCGAGTTGTTCGGGCGTGAGCGGAATGAGAGCAGCGGGCATGATATCAGAGCAGTAAGCGGTCAGGCGTTGCGATAATCGTAGAATCCCCTCTCACTCTTGCGCCCGAGCCATCCCGCCGCGACGTACTTTCGCAGCAGCGGACAGGGGCGGTACTTGGGATCGCCCAGGCCGGCGTGAAGGACATTCAGGATGTTGACGCAGGTATCGAGTCCAATGAGGTCCGCGAGTGCGAGCGGACCCATGGGGTGATTCATGCCAAGCTTCATGACGGTGTCGATCGCTTCCGGTGTCCCCACACCCTCCATGACGCAGTACACCGCTTCGTTGATCATCGGCATGAGCACACGGTTGGAGACGAAACCCGGATAGTCGTTCACCTCGACCGGCGTCTTGCCGAATCGCCTGGCGTAGTCGAGCACGGTGGCAGTGGTCGCGTCAGACGTCGCGAGACCGCGGATGATCTCCACCAGCTTCATCATGGGAACGGGATTCATGAAGTGCATCCCGATCACCTGCGCGGGTCGGCGCGTCCGCGCGGCGATTTCCGTGATCGAGATGGAGCTGGTGTTGGACGCCAGAATCGCGTCCGGACGAGCGATCCGGTCGAGCTGCTCGAAGATCCGGAACTTGAGATCCGTGTTCTCCGTCGCCGCTTCGACAATGAGCGCGGCGTCACGCGCGGCGTCGAGCGCGCCGGCGGTGGCGATGCGGTTGAGTGCCGCGCTCCGGGCTGTCTCGTCGAGCGTGCCCTTTTGCACCTGCCGCGCGAGATTCTTCTCGATGGTGGCCCGCCCATTCGCCAGCGCATCGCTGGAGACATCGATCATCGTCACGGGAAAGCCGGCCGCGGCCGCCACGTGGGCAATACCATTGCCCATCTGTCCCGCGCCCACCACCGCTATCCGTTCCGTCATGCAGCCTCACTCGTATGCGTTCGTGCCAACGCTCCGCGACGGCGCCATGCGATGAAGATCGCCATCATCACCAGCATGCCGACCGCCGCGCCTGCTCCGCCCTCCGGTCCCCAGGATCCTCCAGTGAGCCAGTTGGGCCCGTTGTCCACCACCATGTAATCGGGCGTGGGCAGCGGCAGTCCGCTCACCGCGGTGTGAAGCAGCGCCGCCATGGTCCAGTTCCAGGCACAGTGCGCCATCCACGCCGCGTACAGACTGTCCGTGAGCAGCACGATGCCACCCAGGAACAGTCCCGCCAGTGCGACCAGCACGAACGACTGCGCATCCGCACCGGGATTGGCGAGGTGCAACGCGCCGAAGATCACACTGGTCAGGAGCAGCGCCCCCTTCCACCCCATCGCTTCGCGCGCCGTGGCCATGAGGTAGCCACGAATCATCATTTCCTCGGCCAGCGACTGCGGCAGAAAGAACGCCAGCAGGAGTAACGCGAACGCCCACCATGATCCGTTCGCCGCGGGCTTCACGGCCAGCCAGTGTCCCGCCATGAGCAGCACCGACGGAACGCCAATGCCCAGCATGCCGAGCACCCACCCTGACGCGAGCCGGGGCGTTGTGGCTTGCGACCGGCCCATCCACACGTAGGACCACGGCAGGTGATCCACCCACCGCAGCATGACGACATGCGCGATCCACACCGCCACCAGAAAGGCCATGAAGCCTTCGGCCTGCACTTCGAGCGTGCCGCGCGGGCGATACGCGAGCGAGACCAGCAACTGCACAACGAACCCCGCGACGAGCATCACGAGGACAAAACCGATCCACCGCCACGCCGCCCGCAGTGATCCGCTGGGAGCGTAAAAAAAAGCGCGCGCCGTCAAGCGCACGCGCGTTCAGTTCTCGCGGTGGAAAGCGCTCCGGCGAGCAGCGCCTTCACCGCGTCCATCGCGAGAAACGGCACCGATCCGAGCATCACGGCCTTCGACAGGCTCCCCGTGATGAGCGTGAGCTGGGCGACACCGCCAACGTGCAACACGAGAATGCCGAGCGCCGCGGCGATCGTGCGCCACGCCATGCCGGCGCGCCGCTGCGCCACCATGCCCGCCACCCAGGCCGCAACGGGATACGCCCAGATGTAACCGCCCGTCGGGCCGATGAGACGCAGCACACCCGGCGCGCCAAAGGGCGCGAATACCGGCAGTCCCGCGGCACCCGCGAGCAGATACAGGATCATGCTCGCGGCGCCAGCCCTGGGCCCGAGCCACAGCCCCGCCAGCACCACCACCAGCGGCTGCAGCGTCATCGGAACCGCCGTGCCCGGAATGGGGATGGCCACCTGCGACGCAGCGGCAAGGGCCACCGCAAAGCCGACGATGCCGGCCAGCGTGACCCAGCGTTCACGAGTCTGAGCAACCGTTGCGTTCGTCATCAGTTCATCCGCTCCACGCTGAGGGCAACTGCGTTGCCACCGCCCAGGCACAGGGTGGCCAGGCCGGTGTGCGCTTCGCGATCCTGCATGGCGTAGAGCAGTGTCGTGAGGATGCGCGCGCCACTCGCGCCGATCGGGTGGCCGAGCGCAATGGCGCCGCCGTTCACGTTCACCCGGTCCCAATCCCAGCCCAGCGCTCGGCCATCCGCCAGCGCCTGCACCGCGAACGCCTCGTTGGCCTCGATGAGATCATAGTCGCCAATGGCCGCGCCGGTGCGCCGCATGAGATTCTGCACTGCGACGATCGGCGCGAAGAAGAGATCACGCGGTTCGCCACCACCAGTCGCGTAGCCGGTAATGCGCGCCATGATGGACAGCCGGTGCGCCCTGGCATATTCCTCGGACACCACGACGAGCGCCGACCCACCATCGTTGAGTCCCGGCGCGTTGCCCGCCGTCACACTGAGTTCTTCCGGCTTGATGTCCTTCGGGGCGTCGCTGGGGAATGCGGGGCGCAGCTTCCCGAGCTGCTCGAGGGAGGTGTCGCGCCGCGGCCCTTCGTCGAGGCACACACTGGTTGTCCCCTTGCGCCCCGCGATCTCCACCGGCACGATCTCGGCGTTGAAGCGCCCGGCATCCATCGCCGCCACCGCCTTGCGATGTGAGGCCAGTGCAAATTCATCCTGATCGCGCCGCGAGATCGCGGCCTTTTTCGCGGTGTACTCGGCGTGTCCGCCCATGTGCACGTCGCAGAAGGAGCACCAGAGCCCGTCGCGGATGAGGCCATCCACGAGCGTCTGGTCGCCGAACTTCACACCGGTACGCAACCCGATCGTGTAGTACGGCGCGTTCGACATGGACTCCATGCCTCAGGCCACCACCACCTGAGAGTCGCCCGCCTTGATGGCCTGTGCGGCGAGCATCACGGCCTTGAGCCCCGAGCCGCACACCTTGTTGATGGTGACGGCGGGGACGATGGCGGGGATGCCGCCATGGATGGCGGCCTGTCGCGCCGGCGCCTGGCCGACGCCGCCCTGCACGACGTTCCCCATGATGACATCGTCGATGTCCTCGAGTGGAACGTGCGCGCGTTCGACCGCGGCACGAATGGCGGTGGCGCCCAGTTGCGGCGCCGTGACGCTGGCGAGCGCGCCCAGGAACTTCCCTACGGGCGTACGGGCCGCGCTGACAATGACGGGAGAACGAGCTGGATCGGGCATGGCGAAATCCGGAAAGTCGGGCGACGGATATCACGTCGCGTTGGATACAACATCGTAAGGTACGCCGATGCGTATCCGTGAACAACGTCGCTGGCGCCGGCTCGCAC
>JBOHTE010000635.1:0-2883 GCA_050733555.1 Gemmatimonadaceae bacterium
GTTCCATCTCCACACAGCGTCTTCTTTCCGTCAGGGTATCGAGATCTGCGTGAGTATCCGGACGGTGTCGGACATCGTGGTATTGAAGGCGCCGTCCGTTGCGATCGAGACGACGAAGACAGTGTCACCGGCCGGCACGCCGGCCGGAATCTGGACCCGATACGGAATGGTCGTGGACGTTTCGGTGCTCTTGAACAGGGTGTCGAACATCTGCGTAATCCCGGGGCCGGATGCGGTGGTGACCACCGTGAGGAGCCCGAGGTTGTCCGTGGCGTTCACGTTGAACGCCACGAAGTCGGAGTCCGGTTCCGGCACCACGGGCGTGACGGAGACCACCGGAGGAACCGGATCCCGTTGTACGATTCCGGCGGAGGTGAGGGCCGATCCATCGCACGCGGCCACGAGGGCCGCCACGACGGCGGTACCGATCACACCGCGAATGAGCGTAATGCGAAGCATAGACTGTTTACCGCCCGATCAGTGGGAGGGACCAGGTGCCGGGAGCGCCTCGCCATCGTCCACGATGTGCGGGGTGACCAGGATCAGCAGATCGCTCTTGTCCTCCTCCGTACGGGTCTCACCAAAGAGTCTGCCCACGATCGGGAGGTCCACGAGGAGCGGAATGCCAACCTTGGATTGCGTGACCTGCGTAACGGTGAGGCCGCCGATGACCGCGGTTTCGCCATCGCCGACGAGCAGCTCGTTGTCGGCGTGCTGCTTGAGGAAGGTGTAGCCGAGGTCGGACGCCGCGGCCTGGAGCTGCGAACGCTCGGCGTGCAGCGTCATCAGGATCTGGCGATTGTTCGTGATGTGCGGCGTAACGGTGAGGATGATACCGGTTTCCTTGAAGTCCACCGTGGCACGCGGCGCCTGCTGCCCACCGCCCTGGCTGAGTGAGCCCAGGTCCACGACGCGAATTGGCGTCTCTTCACCGGACATCAACTCCGCCTTGCGATTGTCCAGCGTGACGATGCTCGGCTCCGCCTGCACATCGGCCAGCCGCACTTCCTGCAACGCATCCAGGAAGGAGGTGAGGTTGAACTTGCCGAGCGCCGTGGAGAAAATGAGCTGCAGCGCGGGGTTTACGACGCGCTGGCTGGCGTTGGCGATCGCCGCGAGCGAATTGCCGCCGAGCTGAATGATCTGCGCGTTGGCGTCGTACGGAGTTCCCGTGACGCCGTCCGGCACACCATCACCATTCGTGTCCACCGGCTTGAAGGTGCTCGGATCGGGGCGCTGTACGAGCTTGTTGAAGAAGGTGCCCTTGTCGCCCAGGTCGTACGCCACGCCAATGTCCTCGATGTTGGTGCGGTTGACGAGGATGATCTTGGCCTTGATGGCCACCTGTGGCGTGCGGATATCGAGATCCTTCACGTAATTCCGGATATCCTGCAGCCGTGAGGCGACATCGGTGACGATGAGGCGATTGGTCCCCGAGTCGGAGGCGACGCTGCCGCGCGGCTTGCACTGGGATGAGGCGGCACCCGCCGCCCCGTCGGCGCCCGGCGCCGCAATCGCGCACTGCTTGGAGAGCAGACCCGCTATCGTGGGCACGAGCGACGCGGCCCGGGCGTAATTGACGGAGATGACTTCGGTCTGGAGCGGCTCGGCCGCCTGCTGGGCCGCAATGTTCTGGTAGCTGTCAACGGAGATGATGCCATCCTGGTCTTCCTTGGCGGCCAGTCCCTGCGAGGTAAGAATCGCGCGGAGCGCCACGTCCCATGGCTGATCGCGCACTTCGGCCGAGACCGTGCCGCTCACGCCCTTGCCCACGACGATCGTGCGTCCCGAGAACACGGCGAAGGCCGCGATCACGTCGCGGATGTCGGCGTCCTGGTAGGTGACCGTGATGCGCGACTGCGTGGAATTCGCGGTGTTGAACGGATGCAGGCGGGCGTGGACATCCACCGCGTTGCGAACCAGCGGCGCGGCATTGTCATTCGAGCCGTCCTGCACAACCGCGTCGGCAGCGGCAACGTCGGCGGCCGGCGCGGTGGCTGTCATGTTCGGCGACGTATGCCATGCGGCGAACGAAGCATTGGAGGTGCCATCCACCGTGACGCGCACTTCATTGTCGCCGCGCTGCACGGTGTATTTGTGCTCGCTATCGAGATCGATCACGACGCGAACGATGTTGTCGCGATACTGGGCAGCGCGCACATTGGTCACGCCACCGCGCGCCACGCGATCGTACATGCGGGACGCCGCGGTGAGCTTCGCGCCCTTGAGGTCGAGCACGATGCGGGCCGGTCCGGACAGGGAGAAATCCTGGACGTCCACGGATCCGTCGACGGCGATGACGACTTCGGCGCGCCCCGCTGCCGGGACCACGCTCAGCGCCTTCACCTCGCCGCCCTGAAACTCATTTGGAGTAGCGGCACGGGCGACGGTCGCTCGCGCGCTCAGCGCGATGACCATCACACCGACCAGCGCACAGACCCGCTTCATTGCGACCTCGCTCGTGTGGAATCGTTAAGCGCCAGCGTTTCCTGCCGGCTGTAGCCAAACTCCTCGATTGTGAATGTCACTGCCTGCTTCTCAATGCGGGCGACGCGCATGCGCCCGAGCACCTGCCCGACCTTCACGCGATACTGATCGTGCGACGACATGTCGCGCAGCACCGCCACGGAGCGGCCGTTCGGGTCGAAGACGACCGTCACCAGGCGCAGGTCCGTGATCATCGGGCGGAGCTCGTCGCTGTTCAGGAGCGACACGAACGGATCGCGGCGACCGTCGACGCGATAGGTGAAGACCTCGCGCATGAGCGAGACCTGTCCGGTTCCGGTGCGTTCGGTCACGCTGCTGGACCGCGCGCCGCGAGTGGTGTCGGGCGGCGCGGGCGCATCCGGCGCGGGTGCCGCAGCCGGCGCCACAGCCGGCGCC
>JBOHTE010000636.1:0-1250 GCA_050733555.1 Gemmatimonadaceae bacterium
ATCTATACCTGGTTCAATTACGGCAGCTATCTCGTCTGGCGGATGCCAGCGTACTCGTCGTCCATCGATGGCCGGGGAATCTTTCCCGACTCGGTGGCACAGGTGGAGGCCCTGGCGAGCGGGTGGATCGCGCCCAGAACATTCACCACCTGGTCCTCCGCGGACATTGCCATCGTTCCGAGACAGTTCAACGTAGCGTCCGCGATCGATGACTCCCCCGCCTGGGGTCTGGTTGCGTGGGACAACGCGGCCCGCGGGAGCACCGGCCAGGTCGGGCTCTGGGTACGGCGTGACTGGTGGGCGAATGAGGGACGCGGACCATTCCCGGAACAGGCGACACTCGTTGACGGAGACGCGTTGCCAGCCACGCGTGCCGCCTGTTCCGGTGGATCGGGCGCGTGACGTTCCAACGCGTGCTGGCGGCGCTCGCGCCGCTGGAGATGCCGCCGAGTCCGGATGCGGTCACCGTGCCGACGCGACGGCGGATCGTCATCGCGCTCCTGATTGCCGCGTGCGCGTTCGTGCTGTCATTCCTGTACATGAGCCGGCGAAACTTCTACGGTGATTTTTTCTATCCCTGGTTTGCCGCCCGGTTGCTCCTGCAGGGGCACAGTCCCTATCTCGCGATCCCGGGGAGCGGGATCTATCCAGTCGTCACCCCGTTCGTCTACCCGCTACCCACGGTACTGCTCACCGTTCCGCTGGCGTCGCTCGCGCTGCCACTCGCATCCGCACTCTTCTTCAGCGCATCAACGGGATTGCTCGCGTACGGATTGATGCATGACGGCTACTACCGCCTCCCGCTCTTCATCAGCGCGCCGTTCATTTCAGCGGCGACACAGGCTCAGTGGTCACCCATCCTCTGCGCGGCGGCGTTCCTTCCTGCACTCGGCTTTCTCATCGTGATGAAGCCGAATCTGGGGCTCGCCATTGCGGCATTCCGACCGGGATGGCGCATGGCGCTGGGTGCGGCCGCGGTGCTGCTCGCGAGCCTCGTGGTGAATCCCGCATGGCCCGCCGAGTGGCTGCACAATGTGCAGCGGCTGCCGCTGCATGGATCGCCCATCACCATGCCTGGAGGCGTGCTCGTGCTCGTGGCGCTGCTCTTCTGGCGACTGCCCGAGGCACGGCTGCTCATCGCGATGGCGTGCGTCCCGCAGCTCCTGTTCTGGAACGACCAGCTCCCGCTGCTGCTGGTTGCGCGCACACGCCGCGAAGCGCTGGCGTTGACCGCACTGAGCCTCGTGGGG
>JBOHTE010000637.1:0-2037 GCA_050733555.1 Gemmatimonadaceae bacterium
CGCGGGCGCGGACCGCTCTGATCCTCGCGCTGCACGAGCACGCCGGCTTCGAGGAGCTGGGCGTCGTCGATGCCGAGAGCATTGAAGTGCGCACGCAGCGTGTCGGCATGGCGCGGCGCGAAACCGAGGCCGAACCGGTCCGCCACCTCCTGCGATACGCGGCGCAGCGCCAGGTAGTCGCGCGCGGCGCGGCCCTCCTCGCCGCTCCAGAGCGTCGTGCGAAAATAGTCGGCCACCGCGGCATTCACATCCCACAGTGGCTGCCGCGGATCCGGTCCCTGACGCCGCTGCTCCTCCTCCACGACAATCCCGACGCGATCCGCCACGTACCGCACCGCAGACGGGTAGTCCATGCCGAGCCGCTTCTGCAGAAACGTGAAGACGCCTCCCCCTTCATGGCACACGAAGCAATAGTAGATGCCCTTGGAGGGCGACACCGAGAAGTTGCGCTTGGTGCCCTGGTGAAACGGACACGGCCCGCGGAAATCCGCGCCCGTGCGCCGGAGGTTCACGTGCTCGCCGATGATCTGGACGATGTCCGCGGCCTGCTCGACGCGTTCGATGGTCTCGTCGCTGATCATGTGCAGTTCAGCGGATCTGAGCGATCGTCACGCCGGCGCCGCCCTCATTCCAGGCGCCCATGCGCTGTGAGCGGACTCGCGCGTCGCCGCGCAGAAGCTCCGCAACGCGTGCGCGCAGCGCGCCGGTTCCCTTGCCGTGGATGATGCGCAGCGCCGGCATGTCCGAAACGATCGCCGCGTCGAGCGCCTGCATCACCACCTGCTCCATCTCATCCACGCGAAGTCCACGCACATCAATCTCGCTTACTGCATGCTCGTCCGGCAGGGTCCCGCGCATCGGGACCGGCTCCGGCGGCGAAGCGTTCGTGCGCACGGGAGACAGGTCCTGTACCGGAACGGAGAGGCGAACCGACCCCATGGCGATGAGCGCGTCCGCGCCGCGCAGCTCCAGCAGCTGCGCCGTGCGTCCGCCGAGGGCGCGCACCTCGACCGTTGCGCCCGGCGTCAGCGCCACGGCCTGCGGCGCGGAGCGTTCTCCGGATGGCGAGGTGCGTTCCAGTGCATCAAGCGCGGCCGCCTGCTCGGTGGCCAGTTCCTCCACGCGGCGCCGCGCCGCACGGGCGGCGTCCGGCGTCGCCGCGCTCTCCTGCGCGCCGCGAATGGCGCGCTCCACCTCGTGGCGCGCCTCGAGGAGATACTGACGCGCTTCCTGTCGCGAGCGCCGTTCCAGCTCCCGCTCGGCGTCCCGCAGCTTCGTCTCGCGCGCCGCGAGACGTGCCGTGCGCTCGTGAGCCGCCGTCTCGATGTCCGCGCGCTCCGCATCACGCGCCGCGAGCGCCTGCTCCCGCCGCTCCAGCTCCGCGAGCAGGACGGCGACGTCGCGTTCCTCGCGGGACACGCGTTCTTCGGCGCGCTGCAAGACGTGCTCGGGGAGACGAAGGCGGCGGGCGATGCTCAATCCGTACGACCGGCCGGGAATGCCCGTGCGGAGGCGATACGTCGGTTCCAGAATGGCCTCGTTGAACTGCAGGGAGCCGTTGACGATGCCCTCCTGCTGCACCGCGAGCAGCTTGAGCGCGCCCAGGTGCGTGGTCGCCACGGTGCTCGTGCGGCGACGTGTGAGCTCTTCGAGAATCGCCCCGCCCAGTGCCGCACCCTCGGCCGGATCGGTGCCCGATCCCAGTTCGTCAATCAGCACGAGTGAGTTCGCCGTGGCCCGTTCCAGCACGTCGCCCAGATTGTGCACATGCGCGCTGAAGGTGGAGAGGCTCGCCGCGATGGACTGCTCATCACCAATGTCGGCAAAGCACTCGTCGAAAATGGCGACGCGGCTCTCCGGGCCTACGGGCGCCGGAATGCCCGCCTGTGTCATGACCGCAATGAGCCCCACGGCCTTGAGCAGCACGGTCTTTCCGCCGGTGTTGGGGCCGGAGAGCAGCAGCGTGCGTGCCGTGCCCGTCATGTCGAGGGTAAAGGGGACCACGGTGCCACCGGTGGCCAGCAGCAGCGGGTGGCG
>JBOHTE010000638.1:0-4058 GCA_050733555.1 Gemmatimonadaceae bacterium
CTGTATACAATTGCGCGCTGCACCGCGCCGACTCGCCGCCGCCCGGAGCTCCCATGTCCCGCCCCGCCCGCCTCCTCGCTACCCTCGGCACCCTCGCGACCCTCGCGACCCTCGCGACCCTCGCTGCCATCGCCGTCCCCACTGCCCCGCTCGCCGCGCAACGGCCCGCGCAACGGCCCGCGCAACGGCCCGCGCAACGCTCCGCGCCCACCGCCGGCCTCGATCAGTACATCGAACGCGCCATGCACGACTGGCACGTGCCCGGCCTCGCCGTCGCCATCGTCCACAATGACTCGGTCGTCTTCGCCAAAGGCTACGGCGTCCGCGACATTGGCAAGGCCGACCGCGTGGATCCCCGCACCATCTTCGCCATCGGGTCCAATTCCAAGGCCTTCACCTCCACCGCCATTGCGATGATGGTCGACTCGGGCCGCATGCACTGGGACGATCACGCCACGAAGTACCTCCCCGGCTTCCAGCTCTACGACCCATATGTCACCCGCGAGATCACCGTTCGCGATCTCCTCTCCCACCGCAGCGGTCTCGGCCGCCGCGGCGACCTGCTCTGGTATGGGTCCCCATACAGTCGCGCCGAGATCCTGCGCCGCATCCGCTACTTGCCACCCAATTCGAGCTTCCGCAGCCAGTTCGGCTACTCGAACATCATGGTGCTCGCCGCCGGCCAGGCGCTCGCCGCCGCCGCCGACACGACCTGGGATGACGTCATCGTGCAGCGCATCTTCACGCCGCTCGGCATGACGTCCAGCAGCACCAGCATCGCCGCGCTCGCACGCCAGAACGACGTGGCCTCACCGCACCTGATTGAGAAGGGCATCGCGCGCGCAATCCCCTGGCGCAACGTGGACAACATCGGGCCCGCGGGCTCCATCAATTCCGATGTCCTCGACATGGCGCAGTGGATTCGCCTGCAGCTCGGCAACGGCACCTACGCCGGCCGGCAGCTCGTTTCGGAGCGGTCGCTCCAGGAGACGCACTCACCGCAGACGATCATCTCGTCCCCGCACGACTCGCTCACTCCCTCCACTCACTTCGCGCTCTACGGCATGGGGTGGGTGCTCGAGGACTATCGCGGCCGCGAAATCGTCTGGCACAACGGCGGCATTGATGGCATGCTCTCGGAAGTCCGCCTCGTCCCCCAGGCACAGCTGGGCATCGTCATCCTCACCAACGCCGAAGGACACAACCTGAATCCGGCGCTCATGTACCGCATCATCGACGCCTATCTGGGCGCGCCCGCGCGCGACTGGAGCGCGCTGTATCTGGCTCGCTTCAAACAGGCGCAGGCCGCGCAGCAGGCCGCCGAGCAGAAGGTGCTTGCGGCGCGCGTCACCGGAACGAAGCCGTCGCTGCCACTCGACCGCTATGTGGGAACCTACGCCGACACCATGTACGGCAATGCGACGGTCGCGCTCGAGCAGAACAAGCTGATCCTGCGCTACGGCCCCGCCTTCACCGGCGACCTGGAACACTGGAATTTCGATACGTTTCGCGTCACCTGGCGCGATCCGCGACTCGGCGCCGGATTCGTCACGTTCGGACTCAGTGCCATGGGCAAGGTGAACCACATGAACGTCGAGGGCATCACGGACTTCCACTTCGTGCCGGACACCACCTCCCGCACCGCTGCTCTTCCCTCCCCTTCGAGATAGCACCCCGATGCGCCTCTTCGCCGCGCTTGTGCTCTGCGTGGGACTCACGCAGCCCACGGTCGTCCATCGCGCGCCCCATCCCGTTCCCCGGCCTGCCACGGTCCAGCGACCGGCGCCTCCGCCCTACGACGCCCTCGAGCAGTTCATCGTACACGAACGGCGCGACAAGCATCTCCCGGCGGTTTCCATCGCTCTCGTCGACGATCAGCGTATCGTCTGGTCGAAAGGCTTCGGCTACGCGAATCCCGCCGACAGCACGCCGGCCACCGCGACTACCATCTATCGCGTGGGTAGCGTGTCGAAGCTCTTCACCGACATCGCGGTGATGCAACTCGTCGAGAAGGGCGCGCTGAGCCTGGACGCGCCGCTCTCCAGGTATCTGCCGGACTTTACGCCTCACAATCCCTTCGGCACGCCGATCACGCTGCGCGAACTGATGTCGCACCGCGCCGGCCTCGTGCGCGAGCCACCGGTGGGCCATTACTTCGACGCGTCGTCGCCATCACTCGCTGCCACGGTGCAGAGCCTCGACAGCACCACGCTGGTGTACGAGCCACACACGCATACCAAGTACTCCAACGCCGGCGTCGCCGTCGTGGGCCGCGTGCTGGAAGTCACGCAGCACGCGCCGTTCGCGACGTATCTGTCGCGCGCCGTGCTCCGCCCCATGGGACTCACCCACAGCGCCTTCGCGCGGGAGAGCACCTTCACGAAGGACGTCGCCACGGGATACATGTGGACGTACGACGGTCGCACCTTCCCCGCCCCCACCTTCGACCTGGGGATGGCGCCGGCCGGCAGCATGTACACGTCCGTCACGGACCTCGCGCACTTCCTGAGCGTGCTCTTCGCCGGTGGACGCGGGCCGCACGGCCGTGTGCTCAAGCAGAAGACACTCGACGCCATGTGGACGCCGCAATTCGCGTATCCCGGTGACAGCGCCGGCTACGGGCTGGGCTTCGCGCTGTCGCGGCTGGACGGCCACCGCGTGATCGGCCACGGCGGCGCGATCTACGGATTCGCCACCCAGCTCGCCGCGCTGCCGGACGACAAGCTCGGCGTCGTGGTGGTCACGACGGAGGATGGCGCGAACGCGGTGACGAGCCGCATCGCGGACGCCGCGTTGCGCGTCATGCTCGCGGCACGCGAACATCGCGCGCCACCCACGCTCGACACGACCACCGCCGTGCCGCCCGCGCTCGCGCGCCAGTTGGCCGGTCGCTACGGCGTGGGCGATCACGCCGTGGATCTCGCGGAGCGCAATGGCGCGCTGATCCTGCAACCTGTGCGCGGCGGATTCCACGCCGCGCTGCGCATGCTGCACGACACGCTCATTGTCGACGACCGGCTCGCCTACGGCACCCGCGTGCTGCGCGCGGGCGACGCAATCGTGATCACCGGCGACACGCTGCGTCCTGTCACGCTGCCCATGCCGCACCCCGCGCCCGACGCGTGGCACGGCCTGATCGGAGAGTACGGCTGGGATTACAACACGCTCTACGTGCTGGAAAAGGACGGCCGGCTGCAGGCGCTCATCGAATGGTTCTTCGAGTATCCCCTCGACGAGCAGTCGCCGGACCATTTTCGCTTTCCGCGCTGGGGACTGTACGACAACGAACCGGTGACCTTCACGCGTGATGCGAACGGCCGTGCCACCGCGGTGCGCGTGGGCGGCGTGACGTTCCCGAGGCGCGCCACCGGTCCCGAGGATGGATCGCAGTTCCGCATCACGCCCGTGCGTCCCGTGGCCGAGCTGCGCGCGGCGGCGCTCGCCGCGACGCCGCCGCATGAGAGTGGCGACTTCCGTCCCAGCGATCTCGTCGAACTCGTGACGCTCGACAGCTCGATCCATCTGGACATCCGCTACGCGAGCGCGAACAACTTCATGGGCACGCCCATGTACCAGGAAGCACGCGCCTTCATGCAGCGGCCCGCCGCCGAGGCGGTCGCCCGCGCCAGCCAGTGGCTGCACCAGCGCGGCTATGGGCTGCTGATCCACGATGCCTACCGGCCGTGGTTCGTGACGAAGATGTTCTGGGATGCAACGCCGGTCGACAAGCACGTGTTCGTGGCCGACCCGTCAGAGGGATCGCGGCACAATCGCGGCTGCGCGGTCGACCTGACGCTCTACGACCTGGCCACCGGCGCGCCCATCGTGATGACCGGCGGATATGACGAGATGACGGACCGCAGCTATCCGGACTATCCCGGCGGCACCGCGCTGGAGCGCTGGCACCGTGCCCTGCTGCGGCAGGCCATGGAACTCCAGGGCTTCACGGTCTACGACGCCGAGTGGTGGCACTTCGACTACGTGGACTGGCGGCACTACGCGATCGGAAACGTGCCGTTCGAGAAGATTGGGAGGTGATGTCGGTCGTCGATCGCTGG
>JBOHTE010000639.1:0-11136 GCA_050733555.1 Gemmatimonadaceae bacterium
GACCCGCAGTACCGAGGGTCCGCGGCGCTCCCCCGCACGGGTAGCCCTCCGACCAGCAACCATCGACTAGCGATAATCGTTAAACCAGCGACCAGCGACCAGCGACCAGCATGCCCCTTCTCTTCCACGCCGTGGCTGCGTACGCCGCGGGGCTCTGGTTGGGGCTCTCGCACCTGGTCTGGGCCGGGGCGGCGGCGGTCGTTCTCTCGCTGGCGATTGCATGGCTGAGCGATGATCTCCGCCTCGCGGCGCTTGCAATGACGCTGCTGGCTGGTGCGCTCGTCGCGGGTGCAAGCGGTGCGCGCCATGAGCGCTGTCGTGAAATCGGTGCGCGCCGCACACGTTGGAGCATGACGCTGACCCAGGCTGCCGCGCCGGGTGCGTTTATTCCCGCTACGGCCTCGTGGTCCGGGTGCTCGGTGCCGGCATCGCTGTCCATCAGTGCGGGTACTGCCGCCGCGGGCGCCACCGTGAATGTCTCCGGCGAGGCCGTCACGTCGAAACAGGGTATCATGGTGCGCCACGCGATTGTCGGTCGTGTCGCCGGGCGTGATGCGCTGCTGGCACTGCGCGGCATCATGGGCGACCGCATCGATGCGGCCTTCGGCGCCGACGCGCCGTTGGTGCGGGCGCTCCTGATCGCCGACACGCACTCCATTGATCCCGGGGTCCGCGACCGGTTCGCCGCGGCCGGCATCGTGCACATGCTCTCCATCTCGGGACTGCACGTCGCCATCATCGCGGCTGCCATGGAGCTGCTCTTCGTGGCGATGCGGCTCCCGCGCTCGGCCGCGTTGTGCGCGACCATGGTGGTCGTCGCCGCCTACATCGCGCTCATCGGCGCCCCGCCGCCTGCGGTGCGTTCCGGCGTGATGCTGGGCGCTGCCGCGGTCGCCCGTCTGGCGCAACGCCCCATCTCCACCTGGGGTGCGCTCGCGCTCGGCGCTGCCGTGCCCCTTGGCCACGCGGCGACTGTGCTCGACCTGGGGTGGCAACTCAGCGTCGCGGGCATGGCGAGCCTGATTGCCAGTGGCGTCCTTGCCAGGCGCTGGATCGCGCCGCGTCTCGATGGCTGGCGTGCCGGACTGGCCACGGTCGGGCTGGCCTCCACGGTCGCATCGGCGGTCACCGCGCCGCTCGTGGCCTGGCACTTTGGGCGCATCAGTCTCATCGCGCCGCTGACCAACATCGTGGCCACGCCCATCGTCGCGCTGCTGCAGCCCGCATTGTTCCTGGCCACGCTGTGCTCCTTCGTCCCGGAGGCGGCGCGGTTCCTGGCCGGCGCGGCGCACCCCATGCTGGTGGCGCTCAATGCCGTTGCCGATGTCGGCGCCAGCGTCCCCTTCGCTTCCGTGCAGGTCGCTCCGACGCTGCTCGGCGCGCTGCTTGCTGGCGTCGCGACGCTGGCCCTGCTCGTGGCGAGCGTCAGCAGACACCCAGCCTCCGCCCTCGTGGCCGCGCTCGCGAGCATCGCGCTGGCGCTCTGGCTGCCGCTGGTGCCGCACCATGCAAACGGGATGGAGCTGCACCTGATCGACGTGGGTCAGGGCGACGCGATTGCCCTGCGCACTCCGGCCGGACGGTGGATTCTCGTGGACGCCGGACGTGCCTGGCGCGGCGGCGATGCAGGGCGCTCGACCGTGATTCCCTATCTCAGACGCCGCGGCGGTCCGCTGGCGCTCTTCGTGCTCTCCCATCCGCACAGCGATCACGTGGGCGGCGCGTCGAGCGTGCTCCGCGCGCTGCACCCGGCGCAGTACTGGGATGGTGCGTATGCCGGCACGAGCGACCCATACCGTGCATCGCTGCTGACCGCGCGCGACGTGAGCGTCCGCTGGCACCGCGCCGCGCCGGGCGACACACTCACCGTTGACGGCGTGTCGCTGCGCGTGCTCGCTCCGGATTCCGCATGGATGACCACTCTGGACGACCCCAACGAGGGGAGCGTGGTGGTGCTCGCCCAGTACGGTGACGAGCGATTCCTGCTCATGGGCGACGCCGAGCGGGGGGAAGAGCAGTGGCTGCTGCGCCGGGACCCCGCGGCGCTCCATGCCGACGTGCTGAAGGTGGGGCATCATGGCAGCATGACGAGCAGCACCGCCGAATTCGTGCACGCGGTTGCGCCGCGGCTCGCGCTGGTGTCCGTGGGTGCCGGCAACTCCTATGGACATCCCAGCCAGTCGGTGTTGCGCACACTGGCGCGAACGGGTGCGGCGATATTGCGTACCGATCGGTCCGGCACCGTGGTGGTCCGGACGGATGGACACTCCCTGGAGATCGAGCAGAACGGAGACCGATGGAGATTGTCGAACGTCTCGTCGCCGCCGTGAGTGGAAGCCCGGTGCCGCTGCCAACCGAGCTGGCGCATCGCTTTCCCGACCTCGGGGTCGTGCGCCTCCGCCGCGGCGGCCTGCCGACGTGCATCGGGGGCTGGATGCTCGGCCAGCGGCGCGTGGCGGCCATCACGTTCTGGCGCACCATCTTCGTCGCCCCGGATGTGCCGCTCACCGGGGAACTGCTCTTGCATGAATTACGGCACGTGCACCAGTTTGGGGCGACGGCGACCTTCCCGGTTCGATACATCTGGGAGGGCCTGCGCCACGGTTACCACCGGAATCGCTACGAGACCGATGCGCGCGAGTACGCTTCCGAGCGCCTCCGCGCTGCGCCTATCGACCCGCCTCGAGGAGACGTGTAACGTGGTCCAGCACACCCCTACGTCGGTCGTCACGATCGACCGATTCATCATCGAGCAGGAGCGGTTGCACCCCGAGGCGACCGGTGAACTCTCGGGCATCCTGTACGACCTCGCGCTCGCGGCCAAGATGATTGCGAGCAAGGTTCGCATGGCGGGGCTGGTCGACATTCTCGGGTCCAACGAGTCGCAGAACGTGCAGGGCGAGGTGCAGCAGAAGCTGGATGTGCTGGCCAACGAGATCATCATCAAGGCGATGGACCACGGTGGCCGACTGTGCGGCATGGCGTCCGAGGAAGAGCCGGACATCATTCACATCCCGGACGGCTTCCGCTGCGGCAAGTACATCCTCACCTTCGACCCGCTCGACGGATCGTCCAACATTGACGTGAACGTGCCGGTCGGCACGATCTTCTCCGTGCTGCGCAAGATCACGCGCGGCACGCGCGCGGAAATGGAGGATCTGCTGCAGCCGGGCCGGCGCCAGGCCGCGGCGGGATATGTGATCTACGGGTCGAGCACCATGCTGGTGTACACCACCGGCCAGGGCGTACACGGCTTCACGCTCGACCCGTCCATTGGAGAATTCCTGCTCTCGCATCCCAACATCCACATCCCGAGCAATGGCCGCTACCTCTCCGTGAACGATGCATACGAGCAGGTGTGGGACGAGCACGTGCGTGGTCTCATGCGGCGTTATCGCGGGCTGGATGGCGACCGCAAGGCGCTCAGCGTGCGGTACGTCGGGAGCCTCGTCGCCGACTTTCATCGCAACCTGCTGGGCGGCGGCGTATTCTGCTATCCGTCCAACGTGCGGAGCCCGCGCGGCAAGCTGCGTCTGCTGTACGAGGCCAATCCGCTGGCGTTCGTCGTGGAGCAGGCGGGTGGCGCGGCATCCGATGGCGTGTCACGCGTGATGGACATTCATCCGACGGAGCTGCATCAGCGGACGCCGCTCTTCATTGGCAGCAAGTCGGAGGTGGAGCTCGCCGCGGAGATGCTGGGAGGCGTGCCGGTCTGATGATCGTCGCGATGGTCGCGTGTGATGCAGGCGGCGACTGACGAAAACGAGTGCGGCCGCTCCCCAGTCGATCGGTAGCATCCCGGGCCGCATCCCTTATCTTCCGGATGCGGCCCGCCTGCATCGATGAGTCCTCCGCTTCGCCCCGAGTTCATGTCCGATCCCAGCGCGCGCGTGTCTCCATCCGGACTGGACATCGCGCCGTGTTACCGTCCGCTCGACGCGCCCGTACAGTATGATCGCGACCTGGGCGACCCGGGCCGCTTTCCGTACACGCGCGGCGTGCAGCCAACCATGTATCGCACCCGGCTCTGGACGATGCGCCAGTACGCCGGCTTTGGCACGGCCGCGGAAACGAACGCGCGCTTCCGCATGCTGCTGGACGCGGGGCAAACGGGGCTTTCGGTCGCGTTCGACCTCCCCACGCAGATGGGATTCGACTCCGATTCGCCGCGCGCGCTGGGTGAGGTCGGACGCGTGGGCGTCGCCATCGACACGGTGGACGATCTGCACGCGCTCTTCGAGGGCATTCCGCTCGATCACGTTTCCACGAGCATGACCATCAATGCCACCGCGTCCACCTTGCTGGCCATGTACATCGTCGTGGCGGAGGAGCGGGGGATCGCGCGCGACGCGCTGAGCGGCACCGTGCAGAACGACATTCTCAAGGAATACATCGCGCGCGGCACCTACATCTATCCGCCCGGCCCAAGTCTGGAGCTGATCACGGAGATGTTCCGGTTCTGTGCCGCCGAACTCCCGTCGTGGAATCCGATCTCCATTTCGGGGTATCACATTCGTGAAGCGGGCGCCACGGCGGTGCAAGAGCTCGCGTTCACCTTCGCCAACCTGCTCGAATACGCGTCGCGCGCTGTTGCGGCGGGCCTCGCCGTGGATACGTTCGCGCCGCGACTCTCGTTCTTCTTCGCGGCACACAACGATCTGTTCGAGGAGGCGGCAAAGTTCCGCGCCGCGCGCCGCCTGTACGCGCGCCTCATGCGCGAGCGCTTCGGTGCGAGCGACGCAAACTGCCGCATGCGCTTCCACACGCAAACCGGAGGGGTGACGCTCACCGCGCAGCAGCCGTTGAACAACGTGGTGCGCGTGACCGTACAGACACTGGCGGCCGTACTCGGCGGCACGCAGTCGCTGCACACGAACGGCTACGACGAGGCGCTCGCGCTTCCCACGGCGGAGGCAGCCACGCTGGCGCTCCGCACGCAGCAGGTCGTGGCGTATGAATCGGGCGTCACGAGCACGGCGGATCCGCTTGCCGGGTCGTACTACGTGGAACACCTCACGAGCGAGCTGGAGGAGCGTGCGCTCGCGCTGCTGCGCCGCGTGGACGAGCTGGGCGGCGCCGAGCGCGCCATCGCGAGCGGCTTCTTCCAGGACGAGATCGCGCGCAGCGCCTATGACTATCAGCTCCGCGTCGAGCGGGGCGAGGCGGTGGTCGTTGGCGTGAACAGATTCGCCGACGGCGAGGAGTCTCCCGTGGTACCAACGCCGGACTATTCACGCCTGGAACGCGAGCAGGTCGAACGCACCCGGTCCGCGCGTGCGCGGCGGGACCGGACCGCATGGGATCGCGCACTGACCGCGCTACGCGCTGGCGCCGACACGTCATCCGGCGCCTTCCGCGCGCCGCTCATGCCGCGCATCATCGATGCCGTGCGGGCGCGCGCCACGCTCGGGGAGATCGCGGATGCGCTGGTGGCAAGCTGGGGCGTGTACCGGCCGGCCGCCTGAGCCGGCGTGTCGTGAGCGCTTGAGCCTGTCGCCCATGATGGCTAACTTTCAGTCTCACATCACAATGCTTAAGTAGTACGCAAATGCCAACTTACGAATTTGCCTGCCCAAACGGTCACAACTTCGACAAGTTCTATCGCAAGATGAGCGATAGCGTGAGCGAATTGCCCTGTCCGGTGTGTGGCGCCGTGGCACTGCGCAAGGTCTCGGGCGGTGCCGGCCTGGTGTTCAAGGGATCGGGATTCTACATCACGGATTACGGCAAGGACGGGAAGAAGGGGCAACCCTCCCAGCCGCGCGACTCTGGCGACGGAGGCTCCGCGGATTCGGCCGGAACGAAGTCAGGGACGGAGTCCGGCGAAAAGGCATCGTCATCTGACGCGAAGCCCGACGCAAAGCCTGCCGCGCCGCCCAAGGATTCGTCTTCCACATGACGGTACGTGACACCATTCGCGCCGCGCTGATCGATGCGGCGCGTGGGATGGGTGTGTCCGACCCGGTCGATCCGGTGCTCGAGCGTCCGCGCGATCCGGCGCACGGTGAGTGGGCGACCAATCTGGCCATGACGCTCGCGCGCGTCGTGAAGCGCAGGCCGTCCGACGTCGCGCAGGAACTGACGCGTCGGCTGGATCTGGCATCGGCCGGCGTGGAGCGGGTGGAGATCGCCGGCCCGGGCTTCATCAACTTCCACATCGCGGCGGGCTCCAACGCGCGCGGTCTCGCCGCCATCGTGGCGCACGGCGATCAGTACGGACGATCCGCTACGGGCGCCGGGAAGCGTGTGAACGTCGAGTTCGTGTCCGCGAATCCCACCGGCCCGCTGCACGTCGGGCACGGACGCCAGGCCGCGCTCGGCGACGCGATCTCCGCCCTGCTCGAGTGGACCGGGTGGCGCGTGTCGCGCGAGTATTATTACAACGACGCGGGCGTGCAGATCGCCAACCTCGGACGGAGCGTGCAGGCGCGCATCGCGCAGTCGGACGGCCGCGATGTCCCGATTCCCGACGGCGGCTATCATGGGGAGTACGTACGCGAGATCGCGCAGCAATACGTGCAGCGTCACCCGGGCGATCACCGGGGCGCCGATCTCGACATCATCACGCGCTTCGCCGTTCAGGAGATGCGCGCGGAGCAGGATCGGGATCTGCAGGCGTTCGGCGTGCGCTTCGACACGTATTATCTCGAGTCGTCACTCTACGCCGATGGCAGAGTGGATGAAACGGTCCGTGCGCTCGTCGCCGCCGGCCACACCTACGAACAGGATAACGCGCTCTGGCTCCGCACCACGGACTTCGGTGACGACAAGGATCGCGTGATGCGCAAGCGCGACGGCACGTACACGTACTTCCTGCCGGATGTGGCATATCACGTCACCAAGTGGAGACGCGGCTACTCCCGCGCGATCAACGTCCAGGGCGCGGACCATCACAGCACCGTCACGCGGGTTCGCGCGGGGCTCCAGGCGCTCGACATGAAAATCCCGGCCGGGTATCCCGAGTACGCGCTGCATCAGATGGTGACGGTGATGCGCGGCGGCGAGGAAGTGAAGATCTCCAAGCGCGCCGGCGCGTACGTCACCGTACGGGACCTCGTCGATGACGTCGGGCGCGACGCCGTGCGCTACTTCTTCCTCATGCGGAAGATCGACTCGCAGCTCGTGTTCGACCTGGATCTGGCGCGCTCGCAGTCCGAGGAGAATCCCGTGTACTACATCCAGATGGCGCACGCCCGTCTGTGCGGCATCTTTCGCGTCGGCGGGATCGCGCCCGACTCCATCACCGCTGATGGCGTGGACTTCGCTGCGCTCGCCGAACCCGAAGAGCAGGAGCTGGTGAAGACGCTCGTGGATTTTCCCGCGTTCGTCGCCGGCGCCGCGGAAGCGCTCGAGCCGCACCGCATCGCGAGCTATCTGCTCGACGCCGCGCGACAGACGCACCTCTGGTATCACAAGCATCACGTCCTGAACGAGCCGGCGCACCTCATGAGCGCGCGTCTCCTCCTCGCCCGTGCCGCGCAGATCGTGCTGCGCAACGGGCTCGCGATTCTCGGCATCACCGCACCATCGAGAATGTGAGGAGCGTCGCCCGAAGACGCCGGTCTGATTCCGACTCCCACAACCCGCTTCCTCCATGACCGTTCTCGTCGTCGGCTCCGTCGCGCTCGACTCCGTTGAAACGCCATTCGGCCGGGCCGATGACGTGCTCGGCGGTTCCGCGACCTTCTTCGCGGCGTCCGCCAGTCTGCTCACGCCGGTCCAGGTGGTTGGCGTCGTCGGCACCGACTATCCCCTGGACCGGCTCGATCCGCTCGTGAAGCGTGGGGTGGATCTCGCCGGACTCGAGCAGGCCGATGGAGAATCGTTCCGCTGGCGCGGCCGCTATCGCCACGACCTCAACTCGGCGGAAACGCTGGAGACCAGTCTCGGCGTCTTCTCGCACTTCCGGCCGAAGATCCCCGAGCAGTTCCGGTCGGCGCCGTTCGTCTTTCTGGGGAACATCGATCCGCGCCTGCAGCTCGACGTGCTCGAGCAGATGAACAGTCCGCGGCTCGTGGCGTGCGACACGATGAACTTCTGGATCGAGAGCCGCCGCTCCGATCTGCTCACGCTGCTCGGCAAGGTGGATCTCCTCACGGTGAATGATGCCGAGGCGCGCCAGCTCACCGAGGAAGTGAACCTGGTGAAGGCCGCGCACTGGATCATGGAGCATGGTCCGAGACACGTCATCATCAAGAAGGGGGAGCACGGAGCATTCATGTTCTCGCCGTCCACCGTGTTCTATGCGCCGGCCTACCCGTTGGAGGATGTGTTCGACCCCACGGGCGCGGGCGACGCCTTCGCCGGCGGGTTCATCGGCTATCTCTCGCGCACGGGCGATCTCAGTGCGCCCAACCTGAAGCGCGCCGTGGTGTACGGCTCGGCGATGGGCTCCTTTGCCGTGGAGCGCTTTTCCATCGCGCGCTTCCTGGAGATCGGGCCCACGGACATCGCACGCCGCGTGCGCGACTTTCACCGGCTCGTGAGTTTCGACCAGGATCTGCTCCCGTGAGCACCCCGCTCGACTATCGCAGCGCGGGCGTGGACATCGATGCCGCCGACGAGGCCAAGCACCGCATCCGCGCGCTGGTCGAGTCCACGCGCACGCCGGGTGTGCGCGGCGGTTTCGGCGGCTTTGGTGGCATGTTCCGCATGCCGCCGGATGCGCGCGCGCCGCTGCTGGTGTCGAGCGCGGATGGCGTCGGCACGAAGATCAGGGTGGCCATCGATGCGAACCGCCACGACACCATCGGCCACGATCTCGTGAATCACTGCGTCAATGACGTGCTCGCGCTGGGCGCGGAGCCGCTGTTCTTTCTGGACTACGTGGCGTTCGGGACGTTGGTGCCGGAGGTGGCTGAGGCCATCGTGCGGGGCGTCGCAGCGGGCTGCCGTGAGAACGGCTGTGCGCTCGTGGGTGGCGAGACCGCGGAGATGCCGGGGCTGTACACGCCCCCGGAGTACGATCTGGCCGGCTTCATCACCGGCTGGCTGGAGGAGGACGCCGTGCTCGGGCCGGCACGCGTGCGCAACGGGGATGTGCTCGTGGCGCTCGAGAGTTCGGGGCTGCACACGAACGGCTATTCGCTGGCGCGCCGAATCGTGCACGAGCGCATGGGGCTCGGCGTGCACGACACCTTTCCAGGTGAATCCGCATCGGTCGCGGACGTGCTGCTGCGCGTGCACCGCTCGTACCTCTCCGTGTTGCGTCCGCTGCGCGCGCGGGTCCACGCGCTGGCGCACATCACCGGTGGTGGCATCCCCGGCAATCTGCATCGCGCGCTGCCGGACTCCCTGGACGCCGAGGTGGATACGACGAGCTGGACCATCCCCAACGTCTTTCAGACGCTCGAACGCGCGGGTGGCGTGGCTCGGGCGGAGATGTACCGCGCGTTCAACATGGGGGTGGGGATGGTGGTGGTGTGCGAGCCGGCGGTGGTTGCGGCAGTGCTGGCCGCCGCCGGCGCGGGCGGGATCGGCGCGTGGCGGCTGGGCAGCGTGCGAGCCGGCAGCGGCCAGGTGGTTCTCGGGTAGTGCCCGCGAGCGGGAGTCCGCGCGAAGCGGTCTTCATGCGTCGGGCGCTGGCGCTCGCGCGGCGCGGCTGGGGACAGACGGCACCCAATCCGCTGGTGGGCGCGGTCATCGTGCGCGACGGGAGGACTGTGGGCGAGGGATATCACGCCCGCTACGGAGCGCCGCACGCGGAAATCATGGCCTTGCGGGCGGCGGGCGAGGGTGCACGTGGCGCCACGATGTTCGTCACACTCGAACCCTGCGCGCATCACGGGCACACGCCGCCCTGCGCGGATGCGCTGCTGGCCGCGGGAATCGTCCGCGTGGTGGTGGCGGCGCGCGATCCCAACCCGGTGGCCGCCGGTGGCGTGGAACGACTGCAGGCGGCAGGGGTGACGGTCGACGTCGGGCTGGAGGGCGCGGTGGCACAGGAGATGAATGCGGCCTTCCTGCACGCCTTCAGCGCGATCCGCCCATGGGTCACGCTCAAACTCGCGGTGTCGCTCGACGGTGCGATAGCGGACGCCGCGGGGCGCTCGCGCTGGATCACGGGCGAGCGCGCCAGGCGCGTGGTGCACCGGCTGCGCGCACAGAGCGATGCGATTGCTGTGGGCATCGGAACGGTGCTCGCGGACGATCCCGCCCTCACGGTCCGGGATGCGCCGGCACCACGCGTTGCCCCGCTGCGCGTCATCTTCGATCACGGAGCCAGGCTGCCGCTACGCTCCGCCGTCGTGCTCACGGCGCGCGAGGTGCCAACCCTGGTGATCGTGGACGCGCCGGACGCGCGGCGCGTTCGTGCCCTGGAGAACGCGGGGGTGAGTGTCCTGCACGCCGCCGGGATCATCCCCGCGCTCGAGGAACTGGCGGCGCGCGGCGTTCGTTCACTGTTGGTGGAGGGTGGTGCGCGCCTGGCGGGGAGTCTGCTGGCGGGCGCACTGGTCAACCGGCTGATTATATTTCGAGGGTCGATGCTGCTGGGCGCAGGCTCACTGGGAGCGTTTTCCGCCGTTCCGGCGTATTCCCTGGACGCTGCACCGCGCTACGCGGCGGTCGAACGTCGGGCGCTTGGAGACGATGTCATGACGATTTACTCGCCGGCGTCGCCCGCCGGCGAGCACAACACTTAGCCTCGCGCACCGGCACGCTCCTTCTGTGTTCACGGGATTGATTGACGACGTCGGCATCGTCGAGAACGCACACGATTCCGCGGCCGGCCGCGAGGTGCGTGTACGCTGCAGCTACGACGATCTGTCGGGCGGCGAGAGCATCGCGCTGAACGGCGCGTGCCTCACGGTGCGCGAGCATGGTCCAGGATGGTTCACCGTGGCCGCCGTCGGACCCACGCTGGAGCGCACGATGATCGCCGACTGGCGGGCAGGGGACCGCGTCAATCTCGAACGCGCGCTCCGGCTGGGCGACCGGCTGGGCGGGCACATCGTGCAGGGACACGTGGATGGTGTGGGAGTGGTCGACGCCGCCGTGACCGCGGAGCATGCCGTGCTCGTGGACGTGCACGTGCCGCACGACGTCGCCGAGCTGACCGTGCTGCATGGATCGGTCACCGTGGATGGCGTCAGCCTCACGGTGAACGCGCTCCCCGCGCCCGATGTCGTGCAGCTC
>JBOHTE010000640.1:0-7012 GCA_050733555.1 Gemmatimonadaceae bacterium
CCCCCGCTCCCGCTCCTCCGGCGCCTTGTCGATCTGATCGTACGCCGTCGCCTGCGCCAGCCCCTTCTTCGCCTGGATCGCCGTGATCGCCGCCGTCAACGTCGTCTTCCCATGATCCACATGCCCAATCGTCCCCACGTTCACATGCGGCTTCGTCCGCTCAAATTTCGCCTTGGCCATTGGTCGTAGCTCGTTACTGGTTACTGGTTGGTGGCAGTTACCATCCTACCGCCCTACCGTTGTCGAATTCCAAGAGCTCGCGATCGGGATTGAACCGATGACCTCACCCTTACCAAGGGTGTGCTCTACCAACTGAGCTACGCGAGCACAAAAACAGGTACCGAGCATCCCGGCACCCATTACCTCGAACTGCCGCCACGAGCGGGAGACGGGGCTCGAACCCGCGACATCAAGCTTGGAAGGCTTGCGCTCTACCAGCTGAGCTACTCCCGCAGAATTTCTCCGGGCCGGTGGAGCCGATCGCAATTTCCGGATCACATCTCCCAGAGGGTGGGGGAAGGATTCGAACCTTCGTAGGCTTTCGCCGGCAGATTTGCAGTCTGCTCCCGTTGGCCGCTTGGGTACCCCACCTCCCCAATTCCAGCCGCTGGTACCGAACGCCACGAATGCGCGCCCAATCCAGAGCTGACGGCGAGAATCGAACTCGCAACCGCCTGATTACAAATCAGGTGCTCTGCCAATTGAGCTACGTCAGCACACGGCCGTTTTTCGCGAGACATGCAGCATAACCAGCAGAAAATCGAGAGTCAAGGCCATGCAGTCGGCGTATGTCGTGCTATCGCATTCGCTTCCAGCGTGTGCCCTGAGGCGTGTCTTCGATGCTGATCCCGCGCTCCTCGAGCTCGCCGCGAATCGCGTCCGCTGCCGCAAAATCGCGCCGGCTGCGAGCGTCGCGCCGGGCCTGGATGCGCTCCTCCACCCAGCGGTCCAGCGCAGCATCCAGCTCGGGCGCATCAGGCACGATGTCGAGCACGCCATTCACCAGTTGGAACGCGTCGCGCGCACGGGCGAGGAAGGCCTGCCGCGCCGTGGCATCCGCTGCATCGACCAGCGCGCTCGCGCTGCCCTCCGCGCGATCCAGCTCCGCGTTCGCCGCGCGAATGAACTCGAACAGCGCCGCCATCGCCTCCGGCGCGTTCAGATCATCAAACAGCGCAGCGCGGGCGTTGCGCTCGAGCTCGTCAGCGGCGAGGGCCAGCGCCGGGGTGCCCTGCGCAACCTCGGCGCTCATCAGCCGCTCGGCGAACGCCGCGACGCGCCGCACGGCGGCCTGCGAGGCTTCGAGCCCTTCCTCGATGAGGTTCAGCTGTTTGCGATAGTGCACGGAGTACACGAAATGCCGAACCGCAGCGGCCGAGATGCCGGCCGTCCGAAGGTCCTGCACGTTGGACACGTTACCCACCCGCTTCGCCATCTTCACGCCCTCGGTGAGCAGGAACTCGCCGTGGCACCAGAAGCGTGACAGCGGCGCGCCGCTCGCGCCTTCCGATTGCGCGATTTCGTCTTCGTGGTGCGGAAAGATGAGATCGACGCCACCTGCGTGAATGTCGAGCGTGTCCCCGAGATATCGTCTGGCCATGGCCGAGCACTCGAGGTGCCAGCCAGGGCGGCCCCGTCCCCAGGGAGAGTCCCACGCCGCGCCGGCGCGCTCGTCCTCCGGCTTGACCGCCTTCCAGAGGGCGAAGTCGCGCACGTCCTCCTTGTTGTAATCATCCGCCGCGACGCGCGCGCCGGCGCGAATGTCGCGCGTGTCCAGCCGGGAGAGCTTGCCGTATCCCGGAAATCGCGCGATGGCGAAGTACACCGAACCGTCCTCCGCCTGGTAGGCCAGCCCCTTCTGCATGAGCTGGTCGACGAGCGCGATCATCTCGGCGATGTGTTCCGTGGCCGCCGGGTACACTTCGGCGCGCGGGATGCGCAGGAACTCCCGGTCGCGGTGAAAGATTTCAGTGGCAGGCGCAGTGATGTCGCCAATGGTGACGCCACGTTCGCTGGCGCGCGCAATGATCTTGTCGTCCACGTCCGTCAGGTTCATGACCTGCACGACGTCCCAGCCGTACAGCCGCAGACTGCGGCGCAAGAGGTCCTCGAAGAGAAACGTGCGGAAATTCCCGAGGTGCGCGGGGTTGTACACCGTAGGTCCGCACGTGTACATCCGAACAGTGCGGTGGTCTGCGGGAGCGAACGGCTCGATGCGGCGGGTGAGTGTGTTGTAGAGACGAAATTCAGTCATGCCGCGGGGTCGGAAAGACCGCGCTTCTGCGGGCGCGCGCCTGGAGGCGTGAAGCTAGGTGCATGGGCTCGCACGGTCAACGGAGGGAGCATGTCTCGAGCATTCGTGAACGAGGATGCCGGTGGGGCCGGTCTGCCCCGCCGGCGGTTCGATCTGCCGCCGCGTGACGACCCGGGTTTCGATGAGGCGGCAGCGGCGGCGCTGCTCGACGCATCGATCGACGGCGACACGGAGAGCGCCGAACTGGCCACGGGCTACTACTGGGGCGAGGGCAAGCTGCGGTCGTACGTGACGCGCCTGCTGGAGCGTGCCCGGGCGACCGGCGATGAACGAATGGCGGGCGCTGCCGAGCGATTTTTGCGGTGAAGGAGGACGAGCGTACCGGACTCGAGCGTGTAGGTGCGGTGCGCCCGGTCCGTGGCGACGCCGGCGCGCCTGGCGGTAAACACAACCGCACCGCCGCGATCGAGGAGCGCCGCCAGCGGCTGCCCCGGAAGCGCCCACTCGACGTCGTCGACAAGCATGAGGCCAGACGACTGGTGCGTGCTGATGGAATCTGCGCCGGCGAGAACGGGTACTGATCCGGGTGGGCCGGACGCCTGATCGAGGCCGGCCGCGCCGGTGATGGAGCGATCGACGCGTCCCCGATCGGGGCGCAACTGTCCTGCGGCGCAACGCAGAAGGCTGGTCTTGCCGCTGCCAGGGACGCCGACGATCGCGATGACCTCACCTGGTGCGACCTGAAGGTTCACCCCGTGCAGCACGCGCACGCACGCCGAACAGCCGGGGATGCCGGCGCGGAACTCCTTGTGCACGCCATCCATGCGCAATGCCGGAGCCGGGTACGCCGCCGGAGCGTACGACAGTGCCACTGACGATGAGCGCATAGATCCTCCGCGACGATGGTGACGCGGTGAATCTGTGCCGATGACCGAGCACTGGCGTCATCGCCATCGCGCCGACGGGAGCGGAAGAATGCGGAGGAGAGCGATTGGGCCGCTGGAAATCCCGGGCTACGCCCGCGTTTCCCTGAGTCGTCCCGCGTGGAACGCCTCGATCGCGTCCGCGATCGGCGCGGGGTCGAACCGCACCGGGTCCGTCGTGGGCAGGCCGGTTTCGGTGCGCGCGCGCGCGATGGCGTCGCGGGCTGCCTGTTCCGGGAGATCGAACGTGTTGAGCGAGACGGCGATCACCGGAGCGGGGCGCAGCACGGCAAGGACGGTCTCGTGCAGCCGGATCGCATCCCGGAGTGAAGGTATGGGAACCCATGGATTGTTGTTCACGGTGGTGCGGGACGGCTGGCCGCACATGACCATGGCGTGGGGCAGCGCGCCGTGGAGCAGACCGAGCGACACCCCCGAGTATCCAGGGTGCACGAGGGAGCCCTGACCCTCCACCAGGACGATGTCGGCGCCCTCGGCTGCCTGAAGCACGAGCTGTTCCGTGGCGCCGGCGATGAAGTCGGCGATCACCGCATCGACGGCGATGCCCCACCCCTCGATGAGAATGCCGGTCTGGCCCGTGCCCGCAAAGCGGATGGCGTGCCCGCGCGCCCGCAGTGCATCCCGCACCTGCAGCGCGGCCGTCATCTTCCCGATGTTGCAGTCCGTGCCCACGGTGAGGACCACGGTCGCGGTCACGTCGCGCACGCGCCCCGTGGCGACCGGCAGGTCGGCTGGCGCCTTCCGCAGGTCATGCACGGTGACGCCGCGTTGCGCGGCGTGCGCGGCGAATTCGGCGTCGTCGGCAATGAACGTGTGCAGGCCGCTCCAGATGTCGAGACCGGCGTCGATGGCCGCCAGCACCATGGCGCGCCACTCCGGGGGCAACTGGCCGCCCTGCGGGGCGACGCCGATCAGCAGGGCGTTCGGATGCAGGCGGAGTCCTGCACCGACGGACGCCACCACCGGAATCGCGCCGCCAAAGCCGAGGACGTCCTGGGCCGTTGTACCGGCGAGCTGCGAGTCGATCACGCCCACGACGTTGTCGGGCGTGTAGCGAATGCATGAATTTGCGGTCTTGGATGTCAGCGGGCCGAATCGGCCTTCGGCGAGAATCAGATATCGGGGGGAAGACATGCCGGCTCGGGTGTGGATCGGAGAGGTCGCATTCAGAAGGGTCAGGCCCTTTTCCAGAGGGCCTGACCCTTGAGACATCATAAAAGCCGTCTTCACTTCTTCGGTTCGTCGTTTGTTGTGGTTGGTTCCTCGATGTCAGCGTGCACGGTTTCTTCGCCCGCGCCCAGCTGCTTGTTCGGCTGCTGATTCCCGGCGGGCAGCATGCCCATCTTCTGCTTGAGCGCCATGAGTTGCATGTCGGCGCTCGCCCCGCCGGCGCCCTTTTCGAGCACCTTGAAGTCGCGCTGCAGGCGGTCGCCGGTGAACTCCTCCTCGATTTCGGTGTTGGCCAGCAGACGACGCTCGTTGTCCTCGATGCGCGTCTCCATGCGCGAGAACGCCTCGAACGCCGACGTTTCCGACATCGACGACATCGTTTCCTGAATGCGTTTCTGCGCTTCGGCGCGCTTCTGCCGCGCGATCAGCAGATTCTTCTTGCGCTTGGCTTCCTCGATCTTGTCGTTCAGGTCGCGCAGCGAGTTCTTGAGCTTCTCGGTTTCGGCCTGATGCGTCTGCCACGTGGCTTCGAGCTGCTGCCCATGGCTGGAGTGCTCGTTGAAGCGGATCAGCGCCTGCTTGGCGAGATCATCGCGCCCTTCCTGGACGGCGAGCACGGCGCGTTTCTCCCAATCCTGTGCCGCCTTGTACTCCGAGTCCACCTGGTCGTGCAGGCGCCGCTCGTCGGCGATCGCGGCGGCCACCTGCTGCTTGGCCTTGGCCAGTTGCGAGCGCATGTCGGCGATGATCTGCACGAGCATCTTCTCGGGATTTTCCGCCGAGGAGATGAGATCGTTGATGTTCGACTTGATCAGCGATGAGAGTCGATCGAAGATACCCATGGCTTACTGTGCCTCGCGGTACGGGGCGAGCTCGCGGAGATGCGACGCCAGCGCGAGCGTCATCGATTCATACGCGGCGAGGAATTCGTCATAATCGAGGTGCTCGAGCTCGAGGGCCTCGGTGAGGACGATCGCGTCGCCTTCAATGCCATACGATCCGTGCACAAGCTCGCTCGCGTTCAACTGGAGCAGGCGGCGCGACAGGGTGGCCAGCGCGCGCTCGTCCCGCGGAATGTCCATCACCTTGAGCCGCAGGAGGACGACCGGCGGCGAATAGTGAATGACGACGTCCGCGTCCAGCTCGCCGCCCGGGCGCACGATCCACATGCCGCGCTCGATTTCCCGGTAGTTCGCGCCATCAACGGCGAGTCGGTCGAGAAATCCCTCGATGTCTTCTTTGGTAACCATGACGCATCCTGGCAAGGAGTCGTGCTGCTGTCTCGCTCTACTGGCTGTGCCTCGCGACCTCACGACCTGCCGCGCACTCACCACCCGTCTCTACGGCCCCGGAACGGGGCTGGTTTCGTGCACGGACGCTGCTCCAGCAACGGGGCGCTTCCAGAAAAGATAGCTGCCGCTCGAACACGGGAATAGGCAACGGGGCACGGGAGCGGCCGCGCGGTGCGGAGGTCAGGCCGCGCCGGGGACCTTCCTTGGCGTGGTGCCAAGCAGGCGCCGGAGGTACGGTGCGGTGTGCGACCCCTCGACGCCGGCGACATCCTCCGGCGTACCCTGCGCGACGATGCGGCCGCCGCGCGCGCCGCCTTCCGGGCCCAGATCGATGATCCAGTCGGCGGTCTTGATCACGTCCAGATTGTGCTCGATCACGAGCACCGTGTTGCCCTTGTCCACGAGCCGGTGCAGGACGCGGAGCAGCAGCCGCACGTCCTCGAAGTGCAGGCCCGTCGTCGGCTCATCCAGGATGTACAGCGTGCGGCCCGTGTCGCGCCGGGACAGCTCCGACGCGAGCTTCACGCGCTGTGCCTCGCCGCCGGAGAGCGTGGTGGCACTCTGTCCCAGGTGAATGTAGCCGAGTCCCACGTCCACCAGCGTCTCCAGCTTCTGCCGCACGCGCGGCTGGTTCTCGAAGAACGCGCAGGCATCCTCGACGGTCATGTCGAGGACGTCCGCGATGTTCGCGCCGCGGAAGCGCACCTCGAGTGTCTCGCGGTTATAGCGCTTGCCCTTGCACACCTCGCACGGCACGTACACGTCGGGGAGGAAGTGCATCTCGATCTTCACGAGGCCGTCGCCCTGACACGCTTCGCAGCGGCCGCCCTTCACGTTGAACGAGAACCGGCCCGGCCCGTAGCCGCGGATCTTCGCGTCGGGGAGCTCGGCGAACAATTCACGGATGGGCGTGAAGAGGCCGGTGTACGTGGCCGGATTGCTGCGCGGCGTCCGGCCGATCGGGCTCTGGTCGATGTCGATGACCTTGTCGATGTGCTCGAGCCCTAAGATCCGGTCGTGCTCGCCGGGGATCAATCGCGCGCGATAGAAGTGGCGCGCGAGCGACCGGTGCACGATGTCTTCGACCAGCGTCGACTTGCCGGAGCCCGACACCCCGGTGACGGCGACGAACAGGCCTAACGGAAAATCGACGTTGAGGTTGTGCAGGTTGTGCGCGCGCGCGCCCAGCACGCGCAGCGCCCGGCCCTTCTGCGGCGCGCGCCGGTCGTCGGGCGCCGGCACATCGATCTTGAGCTCGCCGCTCAAGTACCGCCCGGTGAGCGACCGCGGGTTGCGCGTCACCTCGTCGACCGTGCCCTCGGCCACCACCTCGCCGCCGTGACGTCCAGCGC
>JBOHTE010000641.1:0-2586 GCA_050733555.1 Gemmatimonadaceae bacterium
CGGCAAGATGGGCATCTCCGTGTCCGGCGCCGACTCGAACCGCGTCTATGCGCAGATTGAAGCAGAAGACGGCGGCTTCTTCATGTCCGACGATGCGGGTGCGACGTGGAAGCTGGTGACGCAGAACCGCAACCTGCGCCAGCGCGCGTTCTACTACACGCACGTCTTCGCCGATCCGAAGAACGCGGACGTCGTGTACATGGAGAACACGTCGCTCTTCCGCTCCAGCGATGGCGGCAAGACGCTCAAGACGGTCAATGGCACGCACGGCGACTTTCACGACCTGTGGATCGACCCGGACAACGTGCGGCACCTGGTGGTGGGCAACGACGGCGGCGGCGCCGTCTCGGTGAACACGGGACATCGCTGGACCGACGAGGATTTTCCCACCGGACAGTTCTATCATGTCGCGTTCACGTCGCACATCCCGTATCACGTCTGCGGCGCGCAGCAGGACAACAGCACGCTGTGCGTTCCCTTCGACTGGAATCTCCAGGCGTTCGAGCGCGAGAAACAGCGCGCGGCGCGACGCGACAGCGGCACGGTGCGCCACGACAGCGGGGCGGTGCAGCGTGACAGCACCACCATGCAGCATGACAGCGCGACAGAAGGTCACGACCGCGCCGCGCCCGACATCACGGCAGGTGGGATGGCGTACGCGTACGAGGTCGCGGGCGGCGAGCCCGGCTACATCGCACCCGATCCGCGCGATCCGGACCTCTTCTATTCCGGCGGGAACAACGGCTCGTACATCGACAAGTACAACCGTCGCACGGGGCAGACGCGGGAAGTGAATCCGTATCCGTGGTTCTACTCCGGCGAGCCGTCACGGGACATTCGCGAGCGCTGGCAGTGGACCTTCCCGATTCTCTTCTCGCCGGTGAGTCCGACCACACTCTACACGTCATCGCAGCGACTCTGGAAGACGACCGATGGCGGCCAGACGTGGACGGCGCTGAGCGGCGATCTCACGCGGCACGATCCGAAAACGCTGGGTCCGTCGGGAGGGCCGATCACCGGCGACATGAACGGGCCGGAGGTGTACGCCACGATCTTCAGCGTGGGACCGGGCAAGCGCGACGTCAACGTGATCTGGACCGGATCGGATGACGGGCGCGTGTCCGTCACGCGTGACGGCGGCAGGACGTGGACGAACGTCACGCCGCGCGACATGCCGGACTTCGGGCGGGTGAGCCAGATCGACGCGTCATCGTTCGACGCGGGCACGGCCTACATCTCGGTGCGGCGGCCGCTGTTCGATGATTTCGCGCCGTACATCTTCCGGACGAATGACTACGGCCGCACGTGGACGAAGATCGTGAAGGGGATTCGCGCCGATGCCTACGTGCACGCCGTGCGCGAGGACCCGACGCGCCGCGGCATGCTGTACGCCGGCACGCAGCACGGCGTGTACCTGTCCTACGATGACGGCGCGTCGTGGCAGTCGCTCTCGCTCAATCTGCCCGACGTCCCCGTGGCCGATCTCGCGGTGCATGACAACGAGCTCGTGATCGCCACGCATGGGCGCGGGTTCTGGGTGCTCGACAACATTGCGCCGCTGCGACAGGCGAACGCGGCGCTGTTCGCGTCGGGGGCGCATCTGTTCACGCCGCCCGAAGGCGTACGCTCGGGACCGGACGTGGCCATCAGTTGGTGGATCGAGGACGCGCCGCGCCAGGCACACCTTGACATCCTGGACTCCACGGGCGCGGTGCTGCGCACCTTCGAGCCGGATACCAGCAAGGCGGACACGGCCGGACACACCCCGTCGCGGCGCCAGACCGTGACGTATCTCCCCATGCAGGCCGGCCTCAATTCACTCGAGTGGGATCTGCGCGCGCAGGGCATCGTCACCTTTCCGGGGATGATATTCTGGGGCGCGCGCACGCGGGGCCCCGCGCTTCCCCCGGGTCGCTACACCGTGCGTCTCACCGCCGATGGCCGCACGTTCAGCGCGCCCGTCGTCGTGCAGCGCAATCGCTGGAGCACGGGAGTCACGAATGCGGACCTGCGCGCGCAGTACGCGTTCTCGCGCAGCGTGCGCGACCGGGCCACGGAAGCCAACGAAGCGGTAATCGCCATCCGTCGTGTGAAGGCACAGCTCGTGGATCGCGCCGGCCGGTCGACGAGCGCGGCAGTCAAGGCAATGGCGGACTCGCTCGCCGCCCAGGCCTCGGCCATCGAGCAGGACATCTATCAGGTGAAGAATCAGAGCGGGCAGGACCCGCTCAACTTTCCGATCAGGGTGAACAACCGGCTGGCGGCGCTGCTCTCCATGGCAGAGCGTGGTGATGGTCGTCCGACGAACCACATGCCGGAGATCTTCCGCATTCTTTCGACGCAACTGCGCGGCTACACCGACCAGCTCTCCCGGCTCTGGAAGACGCAGTTGCCCATTGTGAACACCCAGTTGTCGCGTGAAGGGCTGCCGCCTGTGGACCCGCGGTGCGCGACCGTGGCAGGGTGCGCCGTGGTGGAGTGACGGCAGTCGCTGGTCATTGGTCGCGGGTCGCTCGGTATCGCCGCCAGGCTCCGGCGTGGGGGAGCGCCGCGGACCCTCGGTGAAGCGGGTCCGCTCTGCTCCCC
>JBOHTE010000642.1:0-3485 GCA_050733555.1 Gemmatimonadaceae bacterium
CAGTAGAAGATGATCAGGAAGAGGTAGACGGCGGCGAGATCGACGCGTCCCGTGACCGCGGCCCATCCCACGAGCGGCGGAAAGGCGCCGGCCGCACCACCGATCACGATGTTCTGCGGTGTGCGCCGCTTGAGCCAGCGTGTGTAGAGAAAGACGTAGAAATAGAATCCCGCGAGCGCCAGCGCGGCGGTGAGCAGATTGACGGTGAACGCAAAGAGCGCGGTCGCCGCGGTCGCGAGCGCCACACCGAACGCCAGCACCGCGCGCGGGTCCATGCGCCCACTGGGAATCGGACGCAGCCGCGTGCGCGCCATGCGATCGTCAATGTCGCGGTCAATGTACATGTTCACCGCGTTCGCGCCGCCCGCCATGAGATAGCCGCCCAGCGTGACCACCAGCACGAGCACGAGACTCGGGCGTCCGGCCACGAACATCGGCGCGATCGTGGTGACGAGCAGCAGCGAGATGATGCGCGGCTTGGTGAGCATCACCAGGTCGCGCGCGAGGGAGTTGGTGCGCTCCTCGGAAACGGCGACCCCGGTCATGATGTCACCTCGGGGAGATGCACGCCCGCCGGCGCGGTGGCGCGCTCCGCGCCTGGAGCGGCGAGCGGTTCGACCGCCTCCGCGTGACGCGAGACGACACGCGCGAGATAGGCCAGGGAGACGAGCGCCAGCCAGATCAGCACGCCGTTCGCCTGGTGCAGCGAACGCCACGCCGCCGGCAGATGCAGCTCGACCATGACCGCCGCAATGCCGATCTGCAGCAGAATCAGGCCGAAGGCGACACGTACGGCCCGCAGCACCACGGGCGCTTCACGTCGCTTCGTGAATCGAATGAGCAGTCCAAGCACGTGAAAAAAGAGAAGAAAAGCGAGCAGTCGATGCGTCCATTGAATGTGCTGCGTGGGCAGCGCGGGAAGCAGTTGCCCACTGCAGAGCGGGAAACCCAGACAGGCCGCCGACGCGCCCGGATAGGTCGCCGTCATGCCGCCCATGAGGACGGTCACGAGCGCAATCCCGGCACCGGCGATGGAGCCGCGCATGGCGCGCACGCTGCCGCGCTGGCTCTCTGCCGCAATGCCACCCAGCCCGCCGGCGCGAATCACGGCGCATACGAGCGTGGCCAGCAGCGTTGCGGCGAGGAACCAGTGCACCAGCGTCGCGTACCAGGCATTGCCGAGCTTCACCGTGATCGCCCCGAAAATGGCGGTGATGATCACGATGACGACAGCGAGTCCCGTCGCGCGCAGCACGCCGCCGCGGCCGCCCACACCCGGCTCCCTGCGCTTCGCGAATGCCGTCGCCGCCAGCACGACAATCGCGGTCGTGAGCAGCGCGGCGAGCAGCCGGTGACTCCATTCGATGACGATGGTCGGGTGGTCGAGCGGCGGGAACCAGTGGCCGTAGCAGCGCGGCCAGTTCTCGCCGCAGCCCAGACCGGACCCGGAGATCCGCACGATCGCGCCGAACACGACGTGCGTGAGCGCGAGAGCGAGCGTGAGATACGACAGGCGCTTGAGTGCGGTCACGGCGCGAGCCTCATGACCGGTGCTCGAACAGGGCGGCGGGCGGCGCCGCGACGCTGCGTGGGTGGATGGTGTACCACGTGAATACGAGCACGGCGGCGAGCGCCAGGGCCGGAAGCACCGTCCACGCGATTTCAGTCAGGCGCCTGGGTCTCAGAATGCCGCTCGCCGACATGGAGCGATCCACGCTCACTCGGAGAGTCGACCGCACGATGGCAATTTCCGCCACCGCGCAGCACACAACAGAGACCCAGAATATCAGATCAGCCAAGAGTCGATGAGCCAGGGAATGAAGTAGCCCATGAAAAGTGACAGAGAGCCGGGTCGGACACCAGTGCCGGCCGCTTCTCATGGTGAGCAATTCGGCCGTCGCCTTCGGCCGCCGCGTTGCACCGTGCCGTTGGCCATTCCCCATTCGCGCTCTCATATTGTTGCATGTCCGAATCCAGACTCCCTCGCCAGCTCGGGTTGCTGAGCACCACGGCGGTGCTGGTTGGCTCGACGATCGGCTCCGGGATCTTTCGCTCGCCGGCGGGAATCGCCGAGCGTCTGCCCGGTCCGCTGCCGCTGCTGGTGGTGTGGACCACGGGCGGACTCTTCGCGCTGTGCGGCGCGCTCACGCTGGCCGAGATCGCGGGAGCGCTCCCGCGCACGGGCGGACTCTACGTCTATCTGCGGGAAGGGTGGGGGAAGCTCCCGGCGTTCCTCTTCGGATGGTCAGAGCTGGTGATCATCCGCGCCGCCGCACTCGGCGCCATCGCCACCACGTTCTCCGAGTATCTGCTGCGCGTGCTCGGCTACGATCCCTCCGTCGCGCCGTTCGACTGGTACGTGCACCTCATTGCGGCCGTCGCGATTGCGGTCGTCGCGACGTTCAACATCCTCGGGCTCAAGTGGGGCTCGCTGGTGCAGAACGTCACGACGGTTGCCAAGTACGGCGGACTGCTGTTCATCGTGCTGCTGGCACTCGCGGTCGGACTGCCGCGAACGGGCGGACACTTCACACCCGCCGCACCGCCCGGGAGCTTCAGTATCTCGGCGTTCGGCCTCGCGCTGGTGTCGGTGCTCTGGGCGTACGATGGGTGGGAGGACGTGAGCTTCGTCGGGGGCGAGGTGAAGAATCCGCGGCGTAATCTGCCGCTTGCCATCGTCGCCGGCACCATCGCGGTCATCGTCATCTATCTGCTGGCCAACCTGGCCTATCTGGCCGTGCTCCCGGTGGACGCGGTGCGTCACTCCCCGCTCGTCGCGGCCGATGTGGCCCAGCGACTCATGGGCACGCCGGGTGTCATCTTTGTGGCGTCCACCGTCATGCTCTCCACGTTCGGCACCCTCAACGGCTCCATCCTCACGTCGCCGCGCATCTTCTTCGCCATGGCCGACGACGGCATGTTCGTGCGCAAGGTCGCCGCGGTGCACCCCCGCTATCAGACGCCCTGGGTCGCGATCATCCTGGCCGCCTGTCTGGGCATTGCGTTCGTGCTCGTGCGCAACTTCGAGCAGCTCGCCGATGCGTTCGTCATTGCGATCGTCCCGTTTCTCGCGCTCGCCGTGGCGGCGGTGTTTCCCTTGCGCAAGCAGGCCGGCTACGATCCACCGTTCCGCGTGCCGGGTTTTCCGGTGATCCCCGCGCTGTTCATTCTGGCGACGATCTGTCTGCTCGTGAACTCGCTGGTGGATCCCTCCAGCCGCTGGTCGACGCTGGCGGTGCTGGGCGGCGTGCTGCTGGGCATTCCCGTGTACTATGTGACGGTCGGTCGCCGCCGCGCGGCCTCCCCGGCCACAGAGACGTAGCGGCGCACTTGCCCCGCCCTGCCAGGCCACCCGTGGGAATGGGCAATCGGGAATGGGGAATCGGGGACGCAATCCGCCCCCTGCCGCCGCACCCCGATGTCATGGGGAATGGGGAATCGACCTCCCCATTCCCCTTTCCCACCATTCCCCATTCCCGATTGCC
>JBOHTE010000643.1:0-2466 GCA_050733555.1 Gemmatimonadaceae bacterium
GTGGTGGGGAGAGGACGTCACCGCGGCAGCCTGAGTGGCGGCGCGTTCACCAGCGCGCCGACTACCCAGAATGCGTCGCCGTCGAACCAGAAGAAGGCGGACTGGTCGAAGGCCTTCGCGAAGCAGCCCAGCGCGTCGCGGTCGAGCCAGATGGCGAAACCCTTTTCCCGGTGGCGCCGGTCGGGCGCGAGCCCGTCCGCGCGCAGACAATGCGCCGACTGCTGCGACAGGAGCAACTGGAACTGCGCGAGCCGCGATTCGTTCTCCGCATCGGGGAGTTCCTGGCCCCGCGGATTCGCCGATGTCACGACGCCGAACATGGCAGATGGCCCGATCTCGGCCAGGCGCCACTTCGTTCGGCCCAGCAGATCCCGCAGGTCGATCGTGAGCATGCCTGCCGGATCGTGCAGCTCGAGGATGGTGTCCGGGTAGAGATCCCAGCTCGGGTCGGCGGAGGCATCCGGGTGCTCCGTGCTGTCGTGCCGGACGGTCATCATGATGCTGGCACCACTATGTTCTCCGGGCGGGAAACGATCCTCGCATTGACTGTGCAGCGGAGGAAGACGTTTCGCAAGCACGCGTCCCCGCGTTGGCTCTTCTCGCGGCTCATGAGAACTGCCGGTCTGCCTCCCAGAAGCGCCGCAGCGGTGTTGAACGCCAGGTACGAATACCCGCGCATCTCACCGACGGTGCGCGCGAGCCTCGCCCCTATTGCCGATTGCGATCGCCAGCACAGTTGGCGCTCACGCGCGCCGAGTCATCCGCGATCCAGATCGCTGTGGCGGAACCCTTGCGCTGTGTGCCGGTTCCGAAAATGGCGCCCGCGACCTTACTCCCGGCGCTCGGCTCCTTGATGCCCTCCATGATGAGCCCATTGGCACCCATCTTCGCGGCCTTGTTCCGCTGGGACTCGAACATCTTGCGCTCGTCGGTCCACTGGCTTTCGCCCTTGGAATTGAGCACCGCGATTTCAACGTACGGCTTGCCGACGCGATCGGCGCTCGTGAAGATCTGCACGGCGTTGGGGCAGACGGGTGCGCGGACAACGCCGGGGTTGAGCTGCACGGCGTTGGTGTTCACGCAGGTGGCGAGCAGGAGGCAAGCGGGAACGGCCAGCAGCAGGCGGGACATGAACGCTCCGGGAATTGGGACGGAGCGGAGGATAGGTGGATGGTGTGACAGTCGGAGGGAAAGGCGTCAGTGATGCCGAGCCTCGGCTGGCGGCGCAGAATGTGCTGTCGTAAACTCAGAACCATGTCAACATTGCACAGGAGCGAGACAGCCATCAACGATTTGCGGAACGGTCCAGCCTACACACTGGCCGAAGCAGCGCGCTACCTCAGGATCCCGGCCACGACACTTCGTGCGTGGACTGTCGAGCGCCCACGCCCAACAGCCGGCAGGGCCAGCAGGTTCACGCCGTTGATCCAACCGGCCGGCAGGGAACCTGTGGCCCTGTCGTTCTGGAATCTCATCGAAGCGCATGTGCTGCGGTCACTGCGGACCCATCACGCTGTCTCGCTGCAGGCCGTGCGACAGGCGCTTTCTTTCGCCGAGCGCGAGATGGGAATCGAGCATCTCCTGTTGCGCAGGGAAATGCGCACGGACGGCGGGAGAATCTTCCTCGATCGATACGGTCAGCTCATCGAACTCTCCGCATCGGGACAGTTGGCGATGAGGAAGGTGTTCGAGGAGCATCTGAAGCGTGTGGACTGGGACGTCAGGGATTTCCCCATCCGCCTCTACCCGTTTGTAGCAAGCGAGTATCCAGAGTCCGATCGCCCGATCGCCATAGATGCGAACGTGGCATTTGGCAGGCCAGTGATCGTGCGCGGCGGCATCTCCACTGGCGCCATTGCCGACCGCATCGATGCAGGGGAATCAGTCGCGGCGGTTGCCGCCGACTATGACCTGCGGGAAGAAGAAATCGAGCAGGCCGTACTCTACGAGCGGGCTGCTTGACTGTTGTCTATTTCACCGATCGTGATCTGGGCAATCAATTCCCTGACATCCTCTCGAAGGCCGGACTGAGCGTTCAACGCCATCGCGATCATTTCGCGCCGAACTGCCCGGATGAGGAGTGGCTGGCGGAAATCGCGAGTCGCGGCTGGGTCGCGGTGACTCACGATCGGCGCATTCGGTACAAGCCCAACGAACTGGCAGCGGTCAAGACCCACCGAGTCAGCCTGCTGGTCGTCGTGGGCAGTGCGCCGTTTGCTCAACTCGCTCATGCTTTCGTACGCACCGAGCATAAGGTGCTGCAGTTCCTCGAGCGGAACCCACCGCCCGTGATCGCCAAAGTGTATCGACCATCACCCGCTGAACTCGAACGGCATCCTGACGCTGGGGGACGTGTGGAGCGTTGGTATCCAAAAGGTTGAGGAAGACTCACATTGGCCGACAGGGGAAATTGCATCCTTTGTGACCCATCTTCACCCTCAGCATATGGCCCACTATCTGTCGAAC
>JBOHTE010000644.1:0-3930 GCA_050733555.1 Gemmatimonadaceae bacterium
GCCCTGCACGGACTGTTCGAGGAAGCGAGTACGGCGGGTGCACCCGCCGGCAGTGCGCGGCGGAAGGTGGGTGATCTCTACGCGAGCTACATGGACAGTGCGCGCGTCGAGCAACTGGGCATCGCACCGCTACAGCCATTCCTCAGGAAAGTCGCGAGTCTCAAGAGCACAGCCGGGCTTGCGGCCACCTTTGCATACTTCGCGCGGATCGGCATTCGCGGCCCCGAAGGCATATTCGTGGGCGCGGACCCGAAGCGGTCGACGGTGAACATCGTGCAGGTGAGCCAGTCGGGGCTCGGCCTGCCCGATCGCGACTACTATCTCAAGCAGGATGCGAAGATGGCGCAGACCCGCGCTGCCTACGCCGCGTACATCACGAAGATGATGGAACTGGCGAAGCAGCCGGACCCCGCGGGCGCGGCCAGCCGCATCCTGGCACTGGAGACCGCGATCGCGACGCCGCAGTGGGCGCGGGCCCGGAATCGGGATCGGGATGCGACCTACAACAAGATGACCGTCGCCGATCTGGCGGCGCTCACGCCGTCGTTCAGTTGGAAGAATTATCTCGCGGACGCCGGACTGTCCAAGGCGACGGACGTCATCGTGCGGCAGCCGGATTACGCCAGGGCGCTCGATCCGATATTCACGAACACGCCCGTGGCGACGTGGCGGGAGTATCTCACGTTCAAACTGCTCGACGAATTCGCGGATCAGCTGCCAGCCGCGTTCGTCCAGGCGCACTTCGCCTTCCGCGGGCAGACGCTCTCGGGACAGCAGGAGATCGCTCCACGCTGGAAGCGCGCTGTCGATGGAACCAACTCGACGCTCGGCGAAGCGGCGGGAACGCTCTACATCGCCAGGTACTTCAAGCCCGAGGCGAAGGCGCGGATGGATGCGCTGGTGAAGAACCTCATCAATGCCTACAAGGTCGGGATCGACAGTCTGGAGTGGATGAGCCCGGAGACCAGGGCGCAGGCAAAGAAGAAGCTCGCGGAGTTCACGGTGAAGATCGGTGCGCCCGACAAGCCGCGCGACTACTCCACGTTGCAGATCAAACGCGACGATCTGTTCGGCAACGCGGTGCGCGGCCATGAATTCGTCTACGCGGACATGGCCGGCCGCCTGGGCAAGCCGGTGGACAAGGGGCGCTGGGGGATGACCGCGCCGACCGTGAATGCCCAGTACAACGCGTCGGCCAACGACATCACCTTTCCGGCCGGCATTCTGCAGCCGCCCTTCTTCAACGTGAACGCCGATGATGCGGTGAACTATGGCGCAATCGGTGCCGTCATCGGGCACGAGATCGGACATGGCTTCGACGATCAGGGTCGCAAGTCCGACGGCGAAGGGAATCTGCGCGACTGGTGGACCGCGGCGGATGCCACGGCGTACGAAGCGCGCACCACGAAGCTCGGCGCCGAGTACGACGCCATCAACCCGATTGACGACCTGCATATCAACGGGAAGCTGACGATGGGCGAGAACATCGGCGATCTGAGCGGCCTGGCGCAGGCCTATCGCGCCTATCACATCTCGCTCCACGGCAAGGAGGCGCCGGTGATCGATGGACTCACGGGCGATCAGCGCTTCTTCATTGGCTTCGCGCAGATCTGGCGCGGCAAGATCCGCGACGAGGCGTTGCGCCGTCAGTTGCTCACGGACCCGCACTCGCCGGGCCAGTATCGCGCCTTCGTGCCGCTGGTGAACAACGATGCATTCGAGAAGACGTTCAACGTGCAGCCGGGCGACAAGATGTATCTCGCGCCGGCGGACCGGGTGAAGATCTGGTAGGAGTGCCCGGCGTCGTGGCCGGCGTGAGCGGCAGAACTGCACCGCCGGCCGTCACCGTATCCATGCACGTCACACTACGGCTGGCACCTCGTTACCCGCGGCGATGATTCCCTCGCGCACCCGCACGCGTGACAGGAGAAATCCGCCGACTCCGAAATACACGATCAGCGCGATGATGGACCAGCGATACGAATCCGCGAACTGGAACACGAGGCCGAACACGAGCGTGCCGGTCCAGCTCGTGCCGCGTTCCATGATCTGGTAGAGGCTGAAGAACTCCGACTCGCGGCCGCGCGGGATGAGCTGACTGTAGAGCGAGCGTGACAGCGCCTGGCAGCCGCCGAGTACGATGCCGATGAGCACGGCCAGCGCCACGAACATCCAGAGAACGCCCGTTGGCAGAAAGAAGGCGACGATCACGACCACGCCCCACAGGCCAAGGCTCGTGAGTATCACCCGCCATGCCCCATACGTGCGCGCGAGGCGTCCGAGCAGCAGCGCGCCGCCGAATGCCACGAACTGTACGACCAGGAACACCAGGATCACCTGGCTCAGGCTGAACCCGAGTTGTGCGGTGCCGTACAAACTGGCCTCGCTGATCACAGTCTGAATGCCGTCGTTGAAAAACAGATATGCGAGCAGGAAAAGGAGGGTCTGCGGAAAGTGGCGCAGTTCCCGGAACGTGCTCGCGAGTTGCACGATCGTGCCGCGCACCGCTCCCGCGCTGTGACGTCCGGCTGGCGTCTCGGCGCCGCGCAGTGTGCGCAGTCCGAGCACGGGGATAACGGCGAACACGCCCCACCACATGCCGGCCGCGAGCAGGCCGATGCGGCTCGCCATGGCCGTGTCGAGCCCAACGCGGTGCGCGGAGAAGAGCAGCACCACGACGGCTGAGAGCAGCAGCCCGCCGCCCAGGTAGCCCCGCGACCAGCCGCGGCTCGACATGCGATCCCGGTCGTCCGGCGGATAGATGCGCGGCAGCAGCCCATTGTACACGACGAGCGATGCGCCAAGCGAGACGTTGGCAACGATGAGCAGCACGATACCCAGCATCCAGTTGGTGCCGGCCACGAAGAACATCAGGCTCGCGGCGAGTGCCCCAAGCCAGGCGAACGCGCCGAGCAGCCAGGCAGGAGCCGGGAAACGATCGGCCACGGCGCCAACGACAATCACGACGATCGCCGTGAGGATCGTCGAGATCGTGAGCGAATAATTCGTGAGGGAGCCGGGGGAAACCGCTATGCCGAGGATGTGCAGCCGGGCGGTGCACACTGCACCGGCGGCCAGACCGGGGCACGCCGCATTCCATGCGACGCTGGTGAAGTACGGCTGAACGAGGACGGTGAGCGCGGGGGTGATGTAGCCGTGATTGGCCCAGTCGTACCAGAGCCACGCGCGGCGGTGCCGTGCCTGCTCGATCCGAAGATCGGCCTCGTTCATCGGCGCGATTCTAGTCCGCGCTGCGCACCGCCGCAACAGCCTTCGCCAGCTCGAGTGCCGTGGCGCTCAGTTGTGCGGCGGCGGCGTTGAGCCCCTCGATCGCGCTCTCCTGCTGCGCGCTGGCGCTGGCCACCACATCGGTCTCGGTCGCCGCCTGCGCCGCGTCCCCATGCGCGCCGGCGAGGGCCAGCGCCATGACCCCCGATCGCTCCGCGCTCGCGCGTGCGGCGTCGGCGATGCGCGTACCGGCCGACGCCACGGCTTCAGCGCCCGCCACCATGCGATCCAGCTCGGATACCCAGCTCTCACTCGCGTCAGCCACGGCGAGCACCTCCGCGCGAGTGCGTTGCATGAGCACCATCGCGCGCTCCAGCGTCGCGACGATCTCCCGCATCGCGCGGTCCATGCCCTCCGCTTCAACGGCGCTGCGATCCGCGAGCGCACGAATTTCCTGCGCCACGACGGCGAACCCACGGCCGTTCGCGCCGGCGCGCGCCGCCTCCACCGCGGCGTTCAGGGCGAGGAGGTTGGTCTGGAAGGCGATTTCGTCGATGACGCCGATGATGTCGGCGATCTTGCGGCTCGCCGCGTTGATGCCGCCCATGGCACTGACCGCCGAGCTCACCACCGCGCGGCGACTGGCATCCGAGGTGCGCGCGCTGTCCGACACGCTCTCACGCGGTGCGACCGACGCGGAGA
>JBOHTE010000645.1:0-2012 GCA_050733555.1 Gemmatimonadaceae bacterium
GCGAGGGACAGCCACGCCTGGCGGCGCGCGCCGTGGGCGATGCGGTGCTCTTCGCGGTGCTGCTGGGCTGCGTGATCGCGGTGCTGGGCCATGCGTGGCGCGGCGCGATGTTCGCCGTGATGGACACGCCGGCCGGCGTCACCGCGCTCGGCAAGGTGTACCTGGGCACGTACCTGCTGGGCACGCCGCTCATTTTCGGATTCTTCGCGGTGGACGCCGGCTTTCGCGCCTCGGGCGACACGCGCACGCCATTTCTGCTCCTGCTCAGCACCGTACTCGTGGGGCTGGTGCTCGACCCGGTGCTCATCCTGGGACTGGGGCCGGCGCCGCACCTGGGCATCGCGGGCGCCGCCATCGCCACGATCTTCACGCGCGCGATCGCGTTTCTCATTGGCGTCGTGATCCTGGCGCGCCGCCGCCTCGTCGTGATGGGCCGTCTCACGATCGCGGCGCTCCGTCCCATCGTGCGCGTCGGACTGCCGACTGCGGTCACTGGCGTCGTGTTCGCGAACATCTACGTGCTGCTCTCGCGCACGACGACGCACTTCGGCACGCCGGCGCTCGCGGCGCTGGGCGTGGGGCATCGCGTGGAGAGCTGGACGTTCATGATCGGCGTCGGATTCGGCGCCGCGGCCGCCGCGGTCGTCGGGCAGAATCTCGGCGCGCGCGACCCGCAGCGCGCCGCGCGCGCCGGGTGGATCGCGTGCGGCTATGCGAGCGCGGTGGCCGCCGTCGGCGCCTCGCTCGAGTATCTGCTGGCGCCGCAGTTCGCGGCGCTCTTCACGACGGACGCCGCGGTGATCGCCGAGAGCGTGCACTATCTCCGCATCGTGGCCATCTCCACGCTGTTCATCGGTACGGAGCTGGTGCTCGAGGGCGCACTGGGCGGCGCGGGGGAAACGCTGCCACCCATGATCACCTCCACGACACTCACGGCGCTGCGCCTTCCGCTGGCGGCGTGGGCCGCGCCCATCTGGGGCACCGCGGGCATCTGGTGGGCGATCTCGCTCACGGCGCTCGGGCGCGGCGTGGCCATGGCGGGGCTGTGGAAGTGGGGCCGGTGGAAGCGGCGAGTAGTTTAGGGGCAGCCCATGGGGCAGCCCATGGGGCTGCCCCCTGGGCTGCCCCTTGGTGGCGCCAATGCATCAGAGTTCAGTTCACCTGCTGCAATTTTTCGATGCCTCTTATCACCCTGCTTACCGACTTCGGGACCGCTGACGGCTATGTCGGCGAGATAAAAGGCGTGCTGGCCACAGCGGCGCCGTTGGCGACGCTGGTGGATATCGCGCACGATGTCATGCCACAGGATGTCGATGGCGCCCGGCTCGCCGTGGCACGCTATTGGCGGCGGTTCCCCGCGGGTACGGTGCATCTGGTTGTCGTGGATCCGGGCGTCGGGTCGGCGCGGGCGGCGCTCGCGGTGGGGAGCGAATCACGTTTTCTGCTGGGACCCGACAATGGCGTGCTCTCGCCCGCGCTGCTCGCGCCGGATGCGCGCGTGGTGGCGCTACCCACGCCGGCACACGCTTCGGCGACCTTTCACGGTCGCGACGTGTTCGCGCCGGCCGCGGCGCGACTCGCCTTCGGCGACTCGCTCGATGCGCTCGGTGCGCCCTTTGGCGATCCGATCATTCGGCGCACGCCTGAGCCCGTGCGGCGCGCCGACGGCGCGGTGCAGGGACAGGTGATCACGGTGGACCGCTTCGGCACGCTCGTGACCAACCTGCTCGCACCGCGTGGCGGAACGGTGGAGATTGCCGGCCACGCGTTGCCGCTGGCGCGCGTCTATGCTGACGTCGCGGAAGGCGAGCTCGTTGCGCTCGTGGGCTCGAGCGGTCTGGTGGAGATTGCGGTGCGCGGCGGAAGCGCAGCAGAAGCGATGCGCGCGGCTCGAGGCGCACGCGTCACGCTGCGCTCGCCGAAAGGATCAGCCCCTGGCGCGAGATGAATTGATTCCGCACAAGGCGACGTGGAGCCGGCAGGGGCAGCCCATGGGGCAGCCCATGGGCTGC
>JBOHTE010000646.1:0-1795 GCA_050733555.1 Gemmatimonadaceae bacterium
ACCCACTTCCGGCGTTACCAGCGACCCGCGACCAGCTACCGCTCCTTCGCTGCATGCCTCGGATTCGCCGAGACGCGGTCCACGGCGTCCAGCACCAGCACGGCGAGCGCGGCGCGCATCTGGTCGCGCTGCAGATCCACGGAGGTGAGCGCCTGGCCGATGTCCGTGCCACCCGTGTAGCGCGGTCGCGCGGCGTTGAGTGCGTAGGCCAGCACGTCGGCCCGGCAGTTGCCACAGCCGCAGATGGCCGGATTCTGCTGGCGCAGCTCGTCGAAGATCGCGCTCACGGTTGCCTCGAGCTGGTTCTTCATCATCGCGGTCAGCCTGCGAGCGGCAGCGGACGCCCTGCACCCACGAACGTGCCGGTGAACGTCGATCCCGTGGTCCCGGTGAGCTCCACGGTGCGATACTGACCGATGAGCGACGCGTCGCCGGGCACCAGCACGGTTCGATGCTGGCGCGTGCGCCCCTGCAGCAGCGTGCCGCGTCGCGACGGCTTCTCGAACAGCACCTCCTGGCGGCTGCCCAGCAACGCGAGATTGCGAGCACGCGCGCTTTCGCGAACGACCTCGATGAGACGCTGCAGCCGGTCCTTGCACTCCTCGGCGCTCACCGTCATGTGCGCCGGCAATCGCGTGGCGGGGGTGCCATCCCGCGCCGAAAAGATGAACGTGAACGCATCGTCGAAGCCCACTTCACGTACCGCACTCAGCGTCTCCTCGAATTCGTCCCCGGCCTCGCCGGGGAATCCCACGATGAGGTCCGTCGTGATCGCCAGCGTTGGCACGGCGGCGCGCAGTCGCGCGACACAGTCCATGTATCCTTCACGCGAATACCGGCGGAGCATGCGCCGCAGCGTGTTCGTGGAGCCCGACTGCATGGGCAGGTGCACGTGTTCACACACGCTGGGCACTTCCGCCATGGCCGCGATGACCCGGTCACTGAAGTCGTTGGGATGCGGACTGGTGAACCGAAGACGACGAATGCCCGGTACCGCGCCCACCGCGCGCAACAAGTCGGCGAAATCGTGCTCGCCGTCGTGAAACGAGTTCACTGTTTGCCCGAGCAGGGTGACCTCCGTGGTTCCGTGCTCGGCAATCTCGCGCGCTTCCCGTACGACGTCGGCCAATCTACGGCTGCGCTCCGGGCCGCGCGTCATCGGAACAATGCAGTAGGTGCACTTATAATTGCAGCCACGCTGCACGGGGATCCAGGCGCGCACACCCTCGAAGCGGCGTGCACTGAAGTCTTCGTAGTGCTCCTCGAGATCGAAGTCCACCCGCGCCACGCGCTCGCCCGCGCGCGCGCCTTCGATCAGCGAAGGGAGCGCGCGATAGCCATCGGGGCCAATGACGAGCTGCACATGCCGCGCGCGCGCGAGCAGCGTTGGCCCGAGCCGTTGCGCCATGCAGCCCGTCACGCCAAGGACGGTGTCGCGACCCATGAACCGCTTCAGCTCACCGAGGCGCCCGATGACGCGCTGTTCCGCGTGGTCCCGAATGGCGCACGTATTCACCAGAATGACGTCAGCGCCCTCCGGTTTATCCACGGGCGTATAGCCGTACTCCGCGAGCCGGCCGTACATCAGCTCGGAATCGCTGACGTTCATCTGGCACCCGTACGTTTCGATATAGATCGTCGGCATGGCTCTGCAGGAAGCTAGTGGCGCCGCTGCCGGGGGACGAGAGCCCGCTACGGCGCGCGAACGCCCTCGCGCGCCACAGGGTCGCGATGCAGCCGCACGTGAAATTGCGCCCCCATCCCCTCCTCGCTCTGCACCCAGATGCGCCCGCCA
>JBOHTE010000647.1:0-5702 GCA_050733555.1 Gemmatimonadaceae bacterium
GGTGAGATGATCCCCTGCGACGCCCTGGTGCTGGAGGGGCGGTCGCACGTGGATGTCTCACGCATCACGGGAGAACCCATTCCCGTTGCCACGGCACCGGGCACGCGACTCCTGAGCGGAACGATGAACGGCGAGTCGCTGCTCACGATCCGTGCGGTTGCCCTCGCCAGCGAGAGCCAGTATGCGCGCATCGTCGAGCTCGTGCGCTCCGCGCAGGCGAGCAAGTCTCCGCTCCAGCGCCTGGCCGATCGGTACGCCGTCTGGTTCACCCCCATCACGCTGGCGGCGTGCGCCGTCGCGTGGCTGCTTTCGGGCGACGCGGTGCGCGTGCTCGCCGTGCTGGTGGTCGCCACGCCATGCCCACTCATCCTGGCCACGCCCGTGGCGATCCTGGGCGGAATCAATCGCGCCGCACGGCGGCAGATCGTGGTGCGCAATGGCACGGCGCTCGAGCAGCTCGGCAAGGTGACCGCGGCGGTGTTCGACAAGACCGGAACGCTCACGATTGGCCGGCCAGCGGTACGCCGCATCGTCACCACGAACGATACCAGCGCCAACGTGGTGCTTCGGCTGGCGGCTGGCGTCGAACAGGGCTCCAGCCATCAGCTTGCCCGGACCGTGGTGGATGCGGCGCACGCCGCTGCGATCGATGTGCCTGATCCGAAATGGGCACGCGACGATCCGGGGCGCGGCGTGGCCGGCGAGGTTGACGGGCACCTGGTTGCCATCGGCGCACGGTCGTTTGCCCTCGAACAGTTGCGTGACCCCGATGACGCGCCGAAAGATGTCGCCGCGCCCGGAGCCGCCCTGCGGGCATTCGTCACGATTGACGGCATCATGGCGGGTGTGATTGAATTCGCGGACCAGATGCGCGAGGAGCTTGGCCCGACCATCGCGCAACTCACTCATCTCGGCGTGCGCCGCATCCTCATCGTCTCCGGCGATCATGCGGAGAACGCACGCGCCGTGGGGGACAGTGCAGGGATCACGGAGGTGCATGGCGACCTCCTCCCCGAAGAAAAGGTCGCCATCGTGCGCGACCTGGTGTCATCTGGAGAGATAGTCATGATGGTCGGCGATGGCACCAACGACGCGCCAGCGCTGAGCACGGCCCAGGTTGGCGTGGCGCTGGCGGCCCACGGTGGTGGCATCGCGGCGGAATCCGCAGGGGTCGTCCTGCTCGCCGACGACCTGTCGCGCGTGGCGGACGCCATCCGCATTGGCCGGCGCACCTACCGGATTGCCCGTGAATGCATTCTCGTCGGCCTCGGGCTGAGCGCCATCGGCATGCTCGTGGCGGCGGCGGGTGCACTGCCGCCCGTGGCCGGCGCGATCGCGCAGGAAGCGATCGATCTCGCCGTCATCGTGAACGCGCTCCGGGCCAGCCGCTGACGCTGCGATCCCCGTCCGGGTGTGGGGGGATGCCGGACACCGCGTCTGCTTCCGGCTGACAGAACGCGCGAGAGTCCGCCGACAGACTCTGTGAGCGGTGTGGCGTAGCTTGGCATCATGACGCAACGCACGCATCCGAATCTGATCGTGGAGGATACTCATGCATCGCATTCTCGTTGCCACCCAGAGCCAGCCTGATTCCGACAGTGCGCTTCGCGTTGCGCGCGCGATCGCCGCACGGGAGGAGGCGACAGTGCTGCAGACCGCCCTGCGGAATGACCGGCGCGCTGCCCTGGCCATCGCAGCCGAAGCGGAGCAGGAGATGGTCGATCTGATCGTGGTAGGCAGCGGCGCGAGTGACTCGGCGGACGGTCTGTCGAGCGGAGGGATCGCCCTGGAGATCGCGCGCTGGAGTACCGTGCCTGTGCTCGCTGTTGCACCGGGCAGCACCGGGCTCCCTCACACCGTGGTGGCCGCCACGGACTTCAGCCCGTCCAGCGTGAATGCAGCGCGCACCGCATTCGAACTGCTCGACGACAGCGGGACGCTGTCCCTCGTCCACGCGTGTCCGGATGTCGAGTTGCCACCGGATGCGCTCGGCACCTGGCGGGCACGCTATGCACACTTTGCGCGGAAGCTGCTCGCGCGGACCATGCATCAGATGGGCGCGGATGGTTCGGACCGTGTCGTGCCGGTGGAGCTCGAGGGAAATCCGGCAGAGGAGATCCTGGCCTTCGCCACGCGCGTTGGCGCGGACCTCATTGCCGCGGGCAACCACAGCTACCACGTTGTTGAGCGGCTGCTCGTGGGCAGCGTGGCAACACAGTTGCTTCGTGTCGCGCACTGCTCGGTGCTGCTCGCCCCTTCGGGTGCCAGCGTGGCGCAGCGCGAACTGGCGCGGCAGGGTGCCGCGGTCACCGTGCCGGGCGTCGTCTGACCGGTCCGCCTGTCAGGCCGATGGCCGGGCGCGGCGTCGCTCGAAAACGAAGCGCCGCACATACAGCTTGTGCTCGGCCACGGCCCTGGCAATGTCCATGGTGGTCACGATCCCCACCAGCCGTTCCCCTTCCATGACGAACATGCGATGAATCCCGGCGCATTTCATGTAGTCCGCCGCTTCGGACACGTCAGCGTCTGGCGATATCCGGCAGACACGCCGGCTCATGGCGTCCGAGACCGTATGTTCGCCGAGCAGATCCAGCTCTGGCGGTGGCGCCTCGACCTGAGGCTCCGCGATCTCGCCGTTCACGTCTCTCCAGAGCTTCGCGAAGTAGCTGGCCGGCGGATCGTCCTCGCCTGACCAGTTCGAGAGTTCATCGTCCGCCGCGTTCTCCTGCTCGATTTGCGTGTCACAATCGCGCGGCTGCGCCACGGCATCCACTTCGAGATCGAGAATGTCCGTCATCGACACGGCGCCCACCACCCTTCCGCCGGCAATGACGGGCGCACCACTCACGTGCCGCTCGGTGAACAGCAGCACCGCATGCCGCAGCGTCGTCTCCGGTGCAAGCGTGAAGACGTTGGGCGTCATGATTTCGCGCACTTTCAGCATCGGAATACCCTCCCCGGAGCGTCTTGTCGCATCAGCGGACCGCCTGCCGCGCCCTCGGCGAAGGGCCTGTTGCTGGCGATGCGAGCCAGCGTGCAGGAGACAATCTGACGGCCTCCGCCACTCGTGTCTGTCCGGCGGGATACGACGCCCTGTGCGGCAACGGCCTACAGCGTTCGTACGCCACCGCAGGTGTGAGTGGCTCGTCGCACGACCCTCGCAACAGGCCAGGCAAGCGCGCCGGATGATTCCCTGGTAGCTTGGCACTGTGAACCGAGCCGCGATACTTGCGCCGCGCTTCGAGCGCTCCTCGGAACAAGAATGCGGAATGCGCGGAAGGTGACGCGCACGCTGCCAACACTCCGCCGCTGTCACACCACTCGCTCATGAACTCGCCCGAGGAGGAGTGGCTGTCGGGCTGGGATCCGACGCCGGGGATCGTTTCCGTCCACGCCACCATGGATGGCCGATCGCTGGTGTGGCGGCGCATGGCAAGGAGCGGCGCACTCGTGCGCGAGGACGAGCGCTTTCGCCCATGGCTGCTCCTGGAACATGAGGCCGACCTCAGGTACCTCAGCGTGCGGAGCGACGGCGAAGCCGGCGCGGTTGCGGGCGCGCACCATCGCGAGCTTGACGGACCAGGCCAGTTGCGGCATCTCGCCAGCGCCGATGATGGCCGCGCGCTCATCGCAGCAGTTCTCCGCGGGGCATCTGAGCGGCTGGGACGGCGCATCACGCACGTCGCCGACCTGGAGCGCGACAGTGTGCTCGTGCTGCCGCCCGAGGAACAGTATCTCGTCGCGACCGGTCGCACGTACTTCCGGGGCCTCGCTTTCGATCAGGTGCATCGCCTGCAATTCGACCTGGAAACGACGGGTCTCGATCCGCGCCGCGATCGCATTTTTCTCATCTCGATACGCTATCCCACGGGCGACACCGACGTTCTCGAGGCGCATGGTGCGGACGATCGCGCGGAAGCGGAGCTGATCCGCCAGCTCGTGCAGCGCGTCCGCGCCGCGGATCCCGACGTGATCGAGAACCACAATCTGCACGGCTTCGATCTGCCCTTTCTCGATCAGCGCGCGCGCCGCCTCGGCGCACCGCTGGCGCTCGGGCGCCTTGAGGAAGCCGGACTGAGGCAGCGCGCGGCCAGACGCGGGGTGCCGGCTCGCGCGATGGGCGGCAATCCGGACGACCGCCGGCGCCTGCGCTTCGTGGCTCCGGGACGGGAGCTGATCGACACGCTGGACGCCGTGCGGCGCCACGACTTCTCGACGCGCGAGTTTCCGGGACACGGCCTCAAGGCGGTTGCCAGGCATCTGGGACTCGCCGCTTCCGACCGCGAGTACATCCCGGGTCACCTCGTCTACGCCACGTACCGCACCGATCCGGAGCGGGTCCGGCGTTACGCGACCGACGATGTCGAGGAAGCGGCCGCACTGTCCCGCACGCTCGGCGGCGCGGCATTCGCGCTCGCGCAGATGGTGCCGCGCCGATATGAACGGCTCGCCGATGCCGGTGCGGCCACCGGCGTCATCGATCCCCTGCTCGTGCGCGCGTATCTGCGTGCCGGCATGGCGCTCCCCGCGCACCAGGCGGGCGACGGTACGTCACACAGCGGCGCCGCGCTCCATCTCTTCGCGTCAGGCGTCGCGCATCGCGTGGTGAAGGCGGATGTGGCAAGCCTGTACCCATCGCTGATGCGCGCGTATCGCATTGGTCCATCGCGCGACCGGCTTGGTGTGCTGCTCGCGCTCGTGGATAGCCTCGTCGAACGCCGGCTCGAGGCCAAGGCCAGCGCCCGCGCAGCCGAACCGGGATCGACCGAGCGGTACACGCACGTGGCCATGTCGGCCGCACTCAAGCTCATCGTGAATTCCGCTTACGGCTACCTGGCCGCGGGTGGCCTGACGCGATTTTCGGACGTTCATGCGGCCAACGAAGTGACACGACACGGGCGCGAGGTGCTGACGCTCATGTGCCGCGAGCTCGCCGCACGCGGCGTGACGCTCATTGAGGCGGACACCGACGGCGTGTACTTCGCGGTGCCGCCCTCGTGGAGTGAGGCGGACGAACGCCGTGTCGTCGCGGAGGTCGCGGCACTGTTGCCGCCGCTGGTGCAACTGGAGTTCGAAGGCCGCTACGCCGCCATGTTGTCGCACGAGCCGAAGAACTACGCGCTCCTGCATCATGACGGATCGTTGCTGCTCAGGGGTGTGGCGTTCCGGTCGAGCCGCTCCGAGCCGTTCGGCGAGGCGTTCCTGCGGCGCGCCGTCGAGCGCCTGCTCGCGGGCGACATCGTGGGCGTGCGGGCGAGCTATCTGGCTACCGTGTCGGCTCTGCGCAGCCGGTCACTGCCAACCGCCGACGTGTCCCTGCGTGTGCGGCTGATGAAGACGCCGGACGCGTATCTCGCGTCGCGGAGCGCGCGTCGCGAGCTGCCCTATGAGGCGCTGCTCACTGCGGGACATTCCACCTGGCGGGTGGGGGACCGGGTGCGCGTGTACCGCAGGCAGAATGGCGAAGCAGGGCTTTCCGGAGGCGCTGTCACGGCGGGTGACGGCGACGTCGGCTCGGAGGACTCGCGCGACTACGACGTCGGCTATTACACCCGGCTCGTGCGCACGAGCTGGGCAAAGCGCCTCGCGCGCGCATTCCAGCCGGCGGACTTTGTGGCGGTGTTCGCCGATCCCGATCAGTTCAGCCTCTTCACCCCCGCACTTGAGACAATCCGGCCGGTGCTGACCGAGCTGGCGAGGCC
>JBOHTE010000648.1:0-1223 GCA_050733555.1 Gemmatimonadaceae bacterium
GCCCAAGGGGCTGCCCCTGGGGCTGCCCCTGCCGTGCCTTGGTCATGGCCGGCCCAGCGACCTGAAGTAGTTCTCGAGTCCGTCGGCGATACCCTGCGCGTAGGCCGTCTGGAATTGCGGCGTGCGGAGCGCGGCTTCCTGGTCGGGCATCATGATGAACGCGCCCTCGCACAGCACCGCCGGCATCCATGTGGGCCGCGCGAGCGCGAGATTGTCGTAGTACACGCCCAGGTTGCGCAGGTGCATGTGGCTCACCATGCCGTTCTGCAGCGCGCGCGCCAGCGGGGCGGACTGCGGCTGGAAGAAATAGGCGCCCGTTCCGTTCGTCGTGAATGGATTCACTCCGTCGGGCAGCGCGTTGAGATGAATCGACACCAGCGCCTGCGCATTCGCGCGTCGCGCAATGATCGGACGATCGCCGAGCGCGACCGCTCCTTTCGTCGTCCGTGTCATGACCACCGTCGCGCCGCGCCGTCGCAGGATGTCGCGCAAGCGCTCTCCCACATCGAGCACCGCATCTGCTTCGTAGAGTCCCGTCGGTCCCGTCGCGCCAATGGGCGGATGCCCCGGATCCACCGCGATCACGAGCCCCTGCAGCGGCTTCCGCGGATTCACCACCGGTGGTCGCCGGATGCGCAGCACGAACGCGCTCCCGTCCCAGAACGCGAGATATCCGTACGGTTGACTGGACAGGCGCAGCGTGAAGCGAATGCGATCGTTCGTCTCCTGCGTCCAGCTCACATCCCGCACCGTGGAATCGTTCGACACGTACTGCAGGATATCGGTATTGGCGCGCGTGTCGTACAGCGTGAGCGTGATCCTGCGGTCGTCCTCCTCCACGAGATACGGCGGACGGCTCGCCATTGGGATGCGCAGATCCACGGCGCCGGCCACCGGAAGCAATCGGGCATTCTCGGCAATGCGGGGCCGGGGTGCGTAGCCCGCGGGCAGCGTCCTGATGTCCGCGCTTTTCACCCACGCGCCCAGCTCGTCGCCGAGCGACACGTGCACAAAGTCGCCGCTCCCTCCAGTCATGGGCAGCACGGTGCCCGGCATGAGCAGCCACTTGTAGGTGCCGCCAGGAGTGGGACGCGCGATGATGACGCGGTCCGTGTCGTTCACCGGCGGGCCAGGATAGGGCAGCGCGCCGAGCATTCCGTAGGTCGGCGTCGTCGGCGCGACGGCGACCGCGGGGAGCACGAGGCGCACGGTATCCACGCCAC
>JBOHTE010000649.1:0-5416 GCA_050733555.1 Gemmatimonadaceae bacterium
GCCGCGGGCGCCGTGCCGGGGCCGTTCGACTGCTGGCTCGCGCTGCGCGGCACCAAGACGCTGCACCTGCGCATGCCGCGGCACGACGAGAATGGCCGCGCGATCGCGGCGTGGCTCGCCGGACGTCTGGGCAGCGAGCACGTCGTCTATCCGGGGCTCCCTTCCCACCCGCAGCACGAGCTGGCCTGTCGCCAGATGTCGGGGTTCGGCGGCATGATCACCGTGGACATGGGCTCGCAGGAGCGTGCCGCCCAGGTGCTGGAGCGCGTCCGAATCTTTTCGCTGGCGGAATCGTTGGGTGGGGTGGAAAGTCTCATCAGCCATCCGGCCTCGATGACTCATGCGTCCGTACCGCCGGAGCGTCGCGCCGAGCTGGGGATCACCGACGGCATGGTCCGGCTCTCGTGCGGCGTGGAGGACATCAAGGATCTGACGAACGATCTGTCCCAGGCGCTCGCGGGCCTGTGACGTGACCGGCTGACGCACCCAATTTCGGAGGTCATATGCCCGACGCCAAGGTCCTCACCAGCATCGCCCCGAGCGCGTGGGAACACCCCGCCGACCGCGCCGCGCTCAACACGCTTCGCTCCCTGCCGGGCTTCGATGAGGTGCTGCGCAAGGTGATGGGGCTCATCGGCGAGCGCGGCGTGCGGCACCTGTTCACCGCCAACGCCGTGCGCGTGGGACCGCGCCAGCGCCCGCGGCTCGATGCGCTCTACACGGAAGTATTGGCGACCATGGATTGGTCGGAGCGCCCCGAGCTGTTCGTGTCGCAGACGCCGGTGGCGAACGCCATGGCGGTGGGATTCGACAAACCCTTCATCGTCGTGAACTCCGGCGCGCTCGCCCTCCTCGCCCGCGACGAACAGCGCGTGATCCTCGGGCACGAGCTGGGGCACGTGATGAGCGGCCATTCCACCTACACCACGCTCGCGCTGATCATTCTCAATCTGGGATTCAACACGATTCCGGGGCTCGGGCTCATCGCGCTGCCTATCCAGCTCGCGCTCATGGAGTGGTCGCGCAAGGCGGAGCTGTCCTCCGACCGCGCCGGACTGCTAGCCACGCAGGATCCCGAATCGTGCATGCGACTCTTCCTCAAGTTCGCCGGCGGAACACCCAGCGACGACGAGACGAGCCTCGAAGAGTTCATGACGCAGGCGCGCGAGTACGACACGGGCGGCACCGCCATTGACTCGCTCTTCAAGGTGCTCAACGTCGCATTCCGCACGCACCCCTTCAATACCGTGCGCGCCGCGGAGCTGCAGCGCTGGGTGGAAACGGGTGCCTACGAACGCATCGTGAACGGCGACTATCCGCACCGGGGCGACAGCGACCGGCCGCTCAGCAGCGACTACGCGGAAGCAGCGAGCTACTATGGCGACCAGGCACGCGGCGCCGTGGATCAGGTGAGCGACCTGCTGCGCACCGCGCGCGACGCGTTCGCCGACGCCTTCCGCAACGCCACATCGCGATGAAGCTGCTGATCGTCGGCGGGGGCGGTCGTGAGCACGCCCTCGCCTGGAAGTTCGTTCGTGACAGCCCGGCGCTCGACCTCATCGCCGCGCCCGGGAATCCGGGAATCGCGGAGCTGGGACGGTGCGTGCACGTCGGCGCATCGGATGTGAGCGGGCTCGTGGCACTGGCGCGCGCCGAACGCCCCGATCTCGTCGTCGTGGGTCCCGAGGGACCCCTGGCCGCGGGCCTCGTGGACGCGCTGCGCGATGCGCGCATACCCGCGTTCGGTCCCAGCGCGGCGGCCGCCCGCGTGGAGTCCTCCAAGCGATTCGCCAAGGATCTGATGGCGCGTTCGGGCGTCGCCACGGCGCGCGCCGTTGCCTGCGCCGATCCCGCACTGGCGCGGGACGCGGTGCGGCGCATGGGACTCCCCGTCGTGATCAAGGCCACGGGACTCGCGGCGGGCAAGGGCGTGATCGTCTGCTCGAGTCTCGCGGAGGCCGATGCCGCCATTGATGCCATGCTGCTCGAGCACGCCTATGGCGCCGCGGGCAATGAGATTCTCGTCGAGGAATTCATGCTGGGCGAGGAGCTGTCGCTCTTCGTCGTCACCGACGGCACGAACGTGCTGCCCATGATGCCCGCGCAGGATCACAAGCGCCTGCTCGAGGGCGATGCGGGCCCCAACACGGGCGGCATGGGTGCGTATGCACCGGTAACCGTGGGTACGCCCGAGCGCGTGCAGGACATCGTGGAGCGCGTGGTCCTGCCCACGCTCGGCGCGCTGCGCGCGGAGGGCACGCCCTTCACCGGACTGCTGTACGTGGGGCTCATGCTCACCGGGGCGGGTCCGCGCGTGGTGGAATTCAACTGCCGGTTCGGCGACCCGGAAACGCAGGCGCTGCTGCCGCTCCTCGAGAGCGATCTGGTGGCGCCGCTGCTGGCCGTCGCGCGGGGCGAACCACTGGGCGCGGAGCCGCTCCGCTGGAGCGCGCGCCACGCGGTGACCACGGTGGTCGCCGCCGCCGGCTATCCCGATGCGCCGCGCACGGGTGCGCCCATCTCCCTGCCGGAACCCGCGCCCGACGTGCACATCTTTCACGCCGGCACGCGCCGGCTTTCCGATGGCACGCTCGTCACGGCCGGCGGTCGCGTGCTCTCGGTCACGGCGGTGGCGGCGTCGCTGGCCGACGCGCAGCAGGCGAGCGCGGCGGCCGCGCGCCGCGTGGCGTTCGACGGAAAGCAGTATCGCGCCGACATTGGCTGGCGGGAGTTGCGGCGCAATGCCAGAACTGCCTGAAACGGAAACCATCTCCGCGGATCTGGACCGCGTCATCAGTGGAGCACGCATCACCGGCGTCACGGTCACCCGCGCCGACGTGTTGCGCGAGACGACGCCGAAACGCTTCGCCGCGCGCCTCGCCGGCGCCACCGTGCTGCGCTGCTGGCGTCGTGCCAAGATGATCGTGCTGGACCTTTCCTCCACGGACCACCTCGTGGTGCACCTGCGTTTCACCGGCGCGCTGCTCGTGGACGATGGCGCCTTGAGCGCCGACGAGCGGCGCTATTCCACCCTGGCGTTCGCGCTGGCAGACGGTCGCCTCCTGCATTTCCGGGACGTTCGCCGCCTGGGCACGGTGACCCTCATGTCGGCCGAGCGTTTTCGCGCGTGCGCGGCGGCGCTGGGCGTGGAGCCGCTCACGAGCGAGTTCACCGCCGGCCGTCTCCTGGATATCCTGCAGGCGTCGTCCAGCGCGGTGAAGAAGGTGATCATGGATCAGCGGCGCATCGCCGGCATCGGGAACATCTACGCGAACGAGGCGCTCTGGCGCGCGGGCATTGATCCGTCGCGTGCGGCGCGGCGCGTGACGGCGGCGGAGGCGGCGCTGTTGCGCGACGCGATCGTCGCCGTGCTGCGCGAAGCCATTGCGGCGCGCGGGACGAGTCTGCGCGACTACCGCGACGCGAACGGCGAGCGCGGAACGTTCGGCCGCGTACTCGACGTGTACGGGCGCGAGCACCTGCCCTGCCGCCGCTGCGGCGCGCGGCTCGTGGGCACGCATGCGATTGACGCTCGCGCCACGGTGCTCTGCGCGCACTGCCAGCGATGAGCCGCGCCGCGCTGCGTCCCCCGCCCACGCCCGCCGACCAGCTCGCGGTGATGCGCGCGAGCGTGCGCGAGAGCTGCGCCGATCGCCCGGGCATCTACCGCATGCACGGCACGAGCGGCGAGGTGGTGTACGTCGGCAAGTCCAAGAAGGTGCGCACGCGGCTGCTCAGCTACTTCCGGGCATCGTTCCCGGAGGAGAAGGGCGCGCGGATCGTGCGCGAGGCCGTGCGCATTGACTGGGAATACACGCCGAGCGAGTTCGCGGCGCTGCTGCTGGAGATGCGACTGATCAAGCGGCTGCGCCCGCGCTTCAACGTGGCCATGAAGCGTGACGCGCACCACTACGCCTTCATCAAGGTCACGCGCGCACCGGCGCCCAAGCTCCTCGTGGTGCGCGGCCCGACGGACGACTCGGCGGCGACCTACTACGGCCCGTTCTACGGTGCCCAGCGCGTGGGCGAATCCGTGCGCGAGCTCAACGACGTGCTCGGCCTGCGCGACTGCGCGCACGACCGGCGCATGCACTTCGCCGACCAGCAGGAACTCTTCCAGTTCGCGCCGCGGACGCCCGGTTGCATCCGCTACGAGGTGCGCAAGTGTCTGGGCCCGTGTGTGGCCGCGTGCACGCAGCATCAGTACGCCGAGCGGCTCGCGCTGGCTCGGGCGTTCCTCGATGGGGCGGACGATGCACCCATCGCGACGCTGCGGGGCGAGATGGAAGCGGCGAGCGGCCGGCTGGAGTTCGAGCGGGCCGCGTCGCTGCGCGACAAGCTCTTTCGGCTCGAGGCGCTCAAGGAGCAGTTCCTCCACTTTCGCTGCGCGGTGGAGACGCTCTCGTTCGTGTACACCGTGCCCGGCTATGACCATGACGATCGCGTCTATCTCATTCGCCGCGGCCGCGTGCGCGCCGAGCGCAAGGCGCCCAGGCGCAAGTCCGAGCGCGAGCAGCTCGCGCGACTTGCCAGCGACGTGTACGGGCAGGTCGAGCGTGATACGTCGCAAGTGCCCACGCACGAGATCGACGAGCTACTGCTCCTCACCGCGTGGTTCAACAAGTTTCCCGACGAGCTCGCGCGCACGCAGCCCGTGGCCGACGCCGGCCTGCGCCGCGTGACGGGCAGCGCGCCCGCTGGCCCTCACCCGGGCACGTTCGATCTCATCGCACGATAGGCATGGCGCCGACGCGCTCCGGCCTCACAGCGCGATGATCTCGACCTCGGCGCGGCCGCTCTCGATGGTGAGCCGCGCCACACTGGGTTCGAGATCGAAGCGGCGCTGTCCGGCGGCGCCCGGATTGATCACGAGGCGGGCGCCGGCGCGTGTGATCAGCTGCCGGTGCGTGTGCCCATACACCAGGACGTCCTGCGGATAGCGGCGCAGCAGCTTTGCCGGGGTGGGGCTGCCCACCTCGTGGCCATGACTCACGTGCAGCGACACCCCGTCCACGTCGCGGACGATCTCCCGCGTGAGTCGCGGATCGCCGGGCGGATCGGTGTTGCCGAACACCGCGTACACCGGCGCAACGAGCGCGAGTTCGTCGAGCACCGCGTCGCCGCCCACATCGCCCGCGTGCAGGATGAACGCCACGCCGGCCAGCGCGTCGTGCACGCCCGGGCGAACCAGGCCATGTGTGTCGGAAATGAGACCAATGACGACGCGCACCAGAATGAAATCCATCGCCGGGGATGAGGGCATGGCTGCCGCCTCCGCGCTCACGACGCGAAGCACGACACCGGCCCGTTCCTGATTGCATGTGTTGTTCCACCCGGCACCGGGCGCAGCGCAGCGCAGGGCAGGGGCGCATGAGCCGCAGAGGCCAAGATCAACAGCGGTCAAAAGGGTCAGAGT
>JBOHTE010000650.1:0-4919 GCA_050733555.1 Gemmatimonadaceae bacterium
ATCCTGCACCTCGGGTCGTTGTCGCAATTCGACTTCTATGGCCGGCCATTGCGTGACATCTTTGCGGGCACACCCGATCTCGCCGCGTACGATCCGCTCACGCCTGCCGTGGCGCTCAATGAGCGCAATCCGCCGAGCGGCATCGGCGCGCGCGAATCACGAGAACTCGATCTGAGCGCCGAGGACCGCGCCAACGAGGAGCTGTTCAATCGCGTGCTCTGGCGAGCGATCAAGGGTCCGCGCGATCCCTACCCTGGTTCGATGCGCCAGCCGGCGTTCAACTGGCAGCATCCTGCACTGGCGGAACCTGGGCGCTGAGGGAGACGGCCGCCGCCGGCCACCGCGCCGGTGGGAATGGGCAATCGGGAATGGGGAATCGTGGGAGACGTCAGGGCGGTGACAGTCCAACCACCGCTTCTCGCAGCAGGTCTGGCGCCGCCGCTGCGCCGGTGACGGCCGGAAGGGTCAGCGTGAACGTCGAACCCGCTCCGAACGTGCTCTCGACCGTGAGCTCGCCGTCCATCGCGCGGGCCAGGTCGCGGCTGATGGCGAGTCCCAGACCAACTCCCTGCTGGCTCGCGGTCGTACCACGGCGGTCGATCTGAACGAACGGCTCGAAAATGCTCGCCAGCTTGTCGGCGGAAATGCCTCGCCCCGTGTCACGCACCTGAATCACGATCTGGCTTTCCTCTGCCGCGTCGGCACGCGCGGCTACGCCGGACGGCAGCTGGTCGCACTGCACCGTGACCACGCCGCCGGACGGCGTGAACTTCACGGCGTTGGAAAGCAGGTTGAGCAGAATCTGCTGCAATTTCTCGGCATCGGCTCGCGCCGCGAGTTCCGGATCGGGGTGCGCGGAGCTGAACGTCAATCCCTTGGATTGCATCTGTGGCGTGATGAGCGCCTCGACGTCATCCAGCGCCGCGGCCAGCGGAACGGTCGTCATGTGCAGATCCAGACGGCCCGCTTCGATGCGCGCCAGATTCAGAATGTCGTTGATGATCGCGAGCAGGTGCTGGCCGCTCTTCTTGATCCGCCCGAGATCCACGCGCTGCGCCTCCGTGAGCGGACCCCGAAGCTCCATGGTGAGCAGATCGGTGTACCCACCGATGGCGTTCAACGGCGTGCGCAACTCATGACTCATCATGGCGAGGAATTGGGACTTGGCTTCATTCGCGGCCTCCGCGGCCTCGCGTGAGTCCGTGATCTCCGCAATGAGCCGCGCGTTGTCGATGGCCATCGCGGCGCGACGGGCCAGGTCCTCCGCGAGCGCAACATCCGGTTGCTCATAGCGCCGGCCGGACTCCGCGGCGACGAACGTCATCACGCCAAGTATGTCACCGTGAATGGCGAGTGGGACCACCATGTACGACCGCATGCGGAGCGAGCGCAGGATCCGCAGGTGTTCGGCGTCCCGCGCCGTCGCCACCAGCAGCTTGTCGGGAATCTCGAACATGAACTCCGGCGCGCCCGTCCGGAGCACGTGGTAGCGACCCGTGGGAGAGTCGGTGTCATCTGGATAGCGTGCATCGAGTGTCGTGACCAGCGCGACCTTGTCCGGATCCTCGTGCGCGATGACGAGTCGCTCAAGCGTCCCATCGCCGGCCAGAAGGTCCACGATGCACCAGTCCGCGAGCGTCGGCACCGCGAGACGCGCAACCGCGCTGAGCGACGCCGGATAATCGAGCGAGGACGCCAGCACCTCGCTCGCCCGCGCGATGAAGCGCAGGTCATCCTCCCCGCGCTGTCGCTCCGTGATGTCGGCGCAGACGCCGACGAGCCGTTCGGGTGCACCGCCGGTGTTCAGGATCAGTGCACCGTACGCCTCCAGCCAGCGCAGTTCACCGTCCCGCCGCGTGATGCGATAGCGTAGATAGTACGAGTTGCGCTGTTCCAGGGCGGACCGAATGGTGACGAGCACACGATCCCGGTCCGCGGGGTAGATGTCATTCCAGAACGCCTCGAACGTCCCGGGGAACGTGCCGCGCTCGATGCCATGCATCGCCTCGACCGGAGGCGACCAGGTGACCCGGCCGGAGGGAATGTCCCACTCCCATGGACCGAGACGGCTCGCCGACAGGACGAGCCGCAACTGCTCCTCACTGATCCGCAGTGCGGTCGCCGTCTGCTGCAGCGCATCGTTCGCCGTCCAGAGCTCCTCGGCCTGCGCCGTCAGCTCCACCGCCGACCGTTCCTGCGCCGCAGCGTGCCGGGTGAAGAGCGTATTGATGAGCAGCGCGACGGCAATGGTGAGCAGCGTCCCGGCACCAAGCACCGTTTGCACGAGCGAGGCCAGGCGTGCCTCGCTCGTCGCTCGTGCGGCGAGCTGCGCGGTCTCGGTCTGTTCCATGTCCTCGGCAATGCTGCGAGCCTGGTCCATGATGCGTGCGCCGATGTCGCTCTCGAGCAGGGCGAGCGCACCGGCCCGGTGTCCGGCGCGCGCCAGCGCAATCGTCGAGTCGATCTGCGTGAACTTGGCGCGGGCGAGCGCCGCCAGCGTATCGGTGCGCGCAGCCTGAACAGGATCGCCTTCGGTGAGCTGGCGCAACGTGTCCAGCTCCAGCCGGGCCAGGCGTTGAGCGTTGCGGTCTGGCTCCACATAGCGCTCGCGCGAGGTGAGCAGAAAGCCTCGTTGGGCCGTCTCCGCCCGAGTCAGTTGCGCGAGCACCCGTTCGATCGCGCCAATGGCGCGGTGCGTGGCGGCTACCAGTCGCTGGTCCGCCGCCTGGCGCGAAAGCCCAACGTAGACCACGCTCGCGAACACCACGATGACGATGCTGGATCCAAGCGTCGCCGCCAACTGCTGCAAGCCGGACCAGTGCACGAATCGGGGAACGTGCTGGTGACGCTCGGATGGACGGGGCTGGCCGGGAACAGCGGCTTTCATCCGGAGACGATGAGGCGGACGAACCCAAGTGTCATGGGGGTGCTCCTGAACATCCGTGAGGCAATGACAGAATCGCCTGGACGTGCCGCCCATGGGCACCTGCGTTGTCGAGCTGCATCGCCCGATGCGGGCATGATAGCGGCATGTGCGGAACAGGGCAACGTGCTCCGGCAACCGTGCACTCTGAGGCACTCGCATGCGCGCGAGCGCCACGAGGCGCGGCGCCAGCGAACGGACGTACCTTGCATCCGGCTCCGTGCAGCAGAATTCCCATTCGCAAGGAGGTTGTCGCCATGGACGACTCATCGTGGACCAGGCGGTTTGTCGACGACAAGAAGCCCGCGGACACTCAGCGCCTCGAGGTGAACGGTGAGGCGGAGGCCCCGCCGAAGTCGAGCACTCGCCGCACATTTCTCCGTCGCGCAACCGCGCTCACGCTTGCCATTCCAGGGCTCGGAGCGGCGCTGGAATCGTGCTCCTCACGCGAAAGCGGGTCCGGCACGACGGCGGACACCACAGAGCACGAAACCGGCTCCGAGACGACCGCCACGCGGCGCGACTCACTGCGCTTCCACAATCCCGACAGCAAGCTCGATACGTCACTCAAGCGAGGCGCCCCGAACGGGCTCTCCGCAACGCACCCGACGTCCGCGGCAGCATCAACCGTGTATACCCGCTTCGATCCACGGCTTCCTCCACTTCGCAGGGAGCGGTCGCTGAAGCTGCACTTTCATGCGCGCGAAGTAGCCGTTCGCATCTCGCAGGACACCGTGGTAGCGGGCTGGACCTTCGAGGGAAATATTCCGGGGCCTCTCCTGCACTGCCGCGTCGGTGACACGGTGCACTTCACGCTGACGAACGATGCGGAGGTGCCGCACTCGATGGATTTCCACGCGGCACAGATCGATCCGCGTACCGCGTTCCGCTCCGCCATGAAGGGGCAGTCGGTGTCGTACCAGTTTACGCCACGTCGCGCCGGAGCGTTCTGTTACCACTGCGGCACTGCACCGGTGCTCATGCATATTGGGTCAGGCATGTTCGGCGCGATCGTCGTGTCGCCGCGCACACCGCTGCCACCGGCACGGGAGTTCGTGCTGCTGCAGAACGAGTACTACCTTGGTCAGGAGACCGCCGGCATGCGCCCATGCGACTACGTGAAAATGCTCGCTGGCAATCCCGACATCGTAACCTTCAACGGGCGACCCGATCAGTACAGCCGCGAACCGATCCGGGTGAAGCGCGGAGAACGTGTGCGCTTCTGGGTGGTGAATCCCGGGCCCACGCTGGACTGCGCCTTTCACATTGTGGGCGAGCAGTTCGACACGGTGTACATCGGCGAGCCGCCGACGCAGCGCGTGCGCGGCGTGCAAACGTGGAGCGTGCCGGCTGGCGGTGGCATGGGCTTCGAACTCACCTGCGATATTCCAGGCGAATTCGTGTTCGTGAATCATGCGTTCGGCCACGGACAGAAGGGCGCCATCGGCACGCTGGTGGTGGAAGCGTAGCGGATGGCCGGCCCCTGGCATGTGACGTCACCTCGCACGGTGGGAGCCGAGGCGGCACCCGGCGCTGGAGCCCGGCGCCCGTGGTTGCAACCGCTGTTCCCGGGCGCCGTCGCACTGCTCGTCCTGAGTGCCGGCGCGCTCCTGCTGCGCCTGCCGCGCGCGGCATCGCACGCCGTGTGGGTGTGGGAATACGGCCTCATTGTCGCTGCTGCTCCGTTGGTGTGGCGCACGGTGCGGGACGCCATCCGCGGGCATCTCGCCGCCGACCTCGTGGCAACGCTGGCGATCGCCGGCTCGCTTCTGCTGCTCATGCCGCTGCCGGGGCTCATCGTGGTGATCATGCAGAGCGGCGGCGAGGCGCTGGAGCGCTACGCCGAAGGCCGGGCATCGTTCGCGGTGCGGGAACTGGAGGCCGCGGCGCCGCGCACGGCGCATCGCGTTCGGGCGGGCAGCACGGAGGACATCGCTGTCGCGGACATTGCGGTTGGTGACGCGCTGCTGGTGCGGCCGGGTGAGATGATCCCCTG
>JBOHTE010000651.1:0-2255 GCA_050733555.1 Gemmatimonadaceae bacterium
ACCCTGCACGAAACGCTCGGCGACACGGTCGGGGGGTTGCTGGCCTTCGAGACATATCGCCGTCGTCTCGCCGCGGAGTACGACGCCGAACCGTCTGCCGAAACCGTCGCCCTCGCCGCTCGCCTGCGAAGCTCGCCTCGATCCCGTGCGACGATCCGCGAGCGCGCCGCGTCCGCCGAGCTACCAGAGGCCGGCGCCGCACCACCGGCCAGCGCAGCACCAGTCGCCGGCGCAGCACCAGTCGCCGGCGCGGCAGCACCGGCCGGCGAAGCACCAGTCGTCAGCGAAGAACCTGTGGCCGCCGACGCGCCACCGCACGCCCGCACGAGGCGCGCGCGATGGGCCATTCCACTATCCATTGTCACGGCCGTCGGTGCCATGGTCATTGTCGGCTGGGTGTCGTTGCGTCCGGGCACGCCGCAAGTGCTCGGCACTTCAGCTCCCCTGACAACGGAAGACGGCCTGCAGGTGGAGGCGGCGATTTCTCCGAACGGCCGGCTCGTCGCGTATGCCAAGGGGAACGCCGCGCGTCTGCGCATCTTCGTTCAGAAGATTGGCGGCGGCCCGGCGTGGCCGCTCACGGGCGACTCGGTTGCGCACGAGGTGATGCCGCGCTGGTCTCCGGACAACGATGCGCTGCTGTTCCTGGCACGCAACAATGCCTACGTCTCGCCGTCCATCGGTGGTTCACCCACGCTGGTCGCCCGCGGTTCGAGCGGGAACGGCATGGTGCGGTCCGCGTCGTGGTCGCCGCACGGTGATTCAGTTGCCATCGTGCGGAACGATTCGCTGTTCGTGCAGCCGCTCGAAGGTACGCGCACGAGATTCGTGGGCCGAGGGGATCAGCTTCATTCGTGCGTGTGGTCGCCGGAGGGAAAATGGATCGCGTGCGCGTCCGGCAACTGGATCGAGTTCGAGGCCGGCCCGCTGTTTGGCAACGACGCGCCAGCGGCCATCGTTCTCTTCCCCGCGGCCGGCGGCGCGGCGATTGCGCTCACCGACACCGAGTTCCAGCACCGCAGCCCGGCGTGGTCGGCCGACGGCAAGTACCTCTGGCTGCTGTCGAATCGAGATGGCACATCCGGAGAAGTGTACGCGATGCCGATTGGCAAGGACGGTCATGCCTCGAGCCCGCTCGTGCGTGTTGGACTGCGAGCCGAGTGGATCGCGCTGTCGGCGGATCGCATTGCGTACTCGGTCCCGCAGCGTCGCGCGAACATCTGGGCGATTCCGATTCCTCACGGCACGCCGGTGAGTATCGCGGCCGCTGTTCCGGTCACGTCCGGCAACCAGCTCATCGAATCACTCAGCGCATCACGTGATGGAAAGTGGCTCGTGTACGACAGCAATCTGCGCGGCAACGCCGACATGTACCGCATGCCAACCGCCGGCGGACTGGCGGAGCGATTGACCGACGATGCACGACCGGAGTTCGCGGGCGCCCTGTCGCCGGACGACAGCGAGCTGGCGTGGCACCGCTGGATCAACGGCGAGCGACGCCTGTTCGTCAGGAGCCTCGACAGTGATTCAGCACGCGAGATCCTGCCGTCGCCCGGCGATCAGGGCGTGCCGCGCTGGAGTCCGGATGGACGCTCGATTGCCGGCTGGGCGCACGGCACGGCGGAAGGATCCATCTTCGTGGTGCGTCGGGATTCGACGGCCCAGTGGCGGGAGCGGTGGAGGCTCACGAATGCGCAGCTCCCTGCGTGGTCGCCCGACGGAAAGAGTATCGCGTTTCCCCGGTACGACGGCAGCATTCAGACCATTCCGGCAGACTCCGGCTCACGCACAACCGTGTATGCGCCGCGGCAGGGCACCGACGACCCGATCGCGGTGTTTCTGGCGTGGAGCACGTCACCCGACACACTCTGGTTTCTGGCACATGACGCGTCCGGCCACGGCAGCATCTGGTCGCTTGCGCTCGGCACCGGAGCACGGCGATTGCTCATTCGGCTGGATGATCCAGCAAGATTGATCGGGCCGACGCTTGCGACGGATCAGCGGCGATTCTACTTCACGCTGGACGAGCGGTACAGCAATATCAGTTGGGGGGAGCTGGGGAAGCGGTAGCGTTTGATTTTCAATGGGGTCAGAGTCGTTTGATCCGGATTTCAATGGGGTCAGAGTCGATTGATTCGGGGGATGCGCCCTGCTTCTCCACCCCACCCTTCCCTGGGGAATGGGGAATCGGGAAAGGGGAATGGGGGTGGCAATCCGCGCCCTGCCGCCCCACCCCTATTTCATGGGGAATGGGG
>JBOHTE010000652.1:0-3211 GCA_050733555.1 Gemmatimonadaceae bacterium
GTCCTGCTCACCGCAGGGCTGTTTGCCGCGATTGGCGCCCAGGGAGGAGCCGGCGTGCACGGAGGGCCAGCGGCACTGTACCACGCCGGCCAGTTCCGCGAGGCGTACGACGCATTTCGCGCCCGGCTGCAGGCGCTGAGCCCGCGCGCGAGCGCCGACGAGCGCGCCACGCTCACGTACGACATGGGGAATGCGCTCTACCGCATGGGCAAGTTCCAGGATGCCATGAATGCATACCGTCTGTCACTGGGCGGTTCACGCGACGTGCGAGCGCGAGCGAGCTTCAACCTGGGCAACGCCTACATGAAGTACGCGGCGGGACAGACCGACCGGAAACCCGGCCTGCGCGCCGCGATCACGGCGTTCGAGGATGCGCTGGTGGCCGACCCGCACGACGCCGACGCGAAGTGGAATCTGGAGCTCGCGGTCCGGACGCTCGCCTCGGAGAACGACCGGTTCGGGACGGGACTCGCGCACAAGGCGGAAGGGGGCGGCGGGAACCTCACGAAGGCAGGGTACGCCGGCCAGCCGCAGACCGGTGCCGGAGCGTCGCCGGGCGGCGGATTCGGCTCATCACAGAGCGGCGAGTCGGTGAAACAGATCACCGAATCGCAGGCGCGCCGACAGCTCGACGCCATCCAGAAGGCGCAGGTCATGTCCCAGAACAGCAACCCAATCAGTGGCGAGCACTCCACAACTCCTGGCAAAGATTGGTGATGCGTGCGCGCCACGCCAGCGGACCCCATCTTTCAAGCGATTGTATTGATTAGACTTGTCCAATAGCAACCGGATGCTTCGCCGGGCGCGCCGCTTGCGTTAGCCCTGGGCGTGGTCTCTTGCCGGCCGACGCGGGCCGGATCAGCTCCGAAGCCGAGGTCATCCTTGAACGGTGTGTCCGCAGCGATTGTGATTTTCTGGGCCATGATTGGCGTGGTGGTCGGCGCGCTGATCGCGGCCTTTGTCGCGCGTGTTCAGCTCACCGGGCTGCGGCGCGTGCTGCTGTCACGGATTCGCGGGCGGGACCGGATGATCGAGCGGATGAAGGGCATGATCGCCGAGATGACGTCGCGTGCGCAGCAGCATGATGAAGTCCTCGCGGAACTCGCGGTGCTGCGCCGCGATCGCCCCGCGCTCGCCGCGGACCTCGACAAGGCAGAGCGGACCATCACCGCGCAGCAGCAGGCACTCGACGCGGCACGTTCCGCCGCGCGCGACGTGGACCTGCGGCTGACGGCGGCGCTGGAGATGGAGCGGCACGAGAACATCACGCGGCGAGCCGCGGCGGCGTCAGATCTGGCCGCCGCGCAGGAGAGCGCGCTCAACCTGCGTGCCGAACTGGCCTCGATGCGCGATGCGAGTTCGCGCACCACCGTGCGACTGGAGGCGGATCTCGCCTCCGCGCGCCACCTGTTCGAGCGCACGACGGCGGAGCTGCACGTCGAACGCACGGCCGCATCGGAGCTGCGCGCGGAGCTCATGGGGCGCATCAAGGCACTCGAAGAGAACCGGGCCCGGCTCGAAAGCGCGCTCGCCGCGGCGCAACGCGACTTCAGGGAGAAGAGTGCGTCGCTGCGGTCATACGTGGCCACGCTCAAGGAGCAGTACGCGCTCGCCACTACGGAGCGCGATGCGGCGGCGCGGGAAGCGGAACTCCAGCGCACGCGCACGCGCGACACCCAGCAGCAGCTCGACGCCGCGCGCGGCGAATACGCGAGCCGCCTGGATGAGGAGCACCTGGAGTCGGTGAATCTCCTCTCGCGGGTGTGGGAGTACGTGCACAACTATCCGCGGCTGCGGGAGCGCCCGGTCACGCCGCGGCCGGAGCGGGAGGTTCCGCTGCCCCTCGCAGCAGATGCAACACCTGCACCAGATGTAACCGCTGCAACAGATGCAGCGGCTGCAGCAAATGCAACGGCTGCAGCAGATCTAGCAGATGCAACGGCTGCAGCAGATGCTACCGCTGCAGCAGATGCAGCATCTCCGCCTCCACCAGACGCGCCCGAGACGGAGGTACCGGTTGCGCCGCCACCACCGCCCACGCATCACACGCCAGTGGAGCGGGAGGTGCCGTCTGCGCCGGCCGTCCTGGCCGACGCGCCGCGCAAGCAAGATGGGTACGACATCGAACAGGCGATGTCCGAGTCTGAACCCGTGCCCGAAGAGCAACCCGGGTCGCCCGAGCCGCCGCGATCCAATTCGTCGCCCGAGGGTACTATTCAGGTACGCCGCCCGGTGTCCGCGATGAGACGCGACAACGAGGTACTGGTCATCTGTGATGACGGAACGATGTGGGCGCGACGGCCCAGCGGGTGGGTTCAGGAACCACCCATACCGGGCGCCGGGCAATAGAACCGGGGAACGGGCGACCGGAGCGCGGCGCTCGTTCCCCATGGCCTGTCGCCCCGCCTGTATATTACGCGGTATCCGTTTCCCATTCCCTGACTGATATGAATCGCACCAACCCCGCACTCAAGGAATCCGTCTTTCGTGGCGTCACCGCCGATGCCGGCGCGGCGCGGATGACGATCTCGGGGACGATCTACAAGTCCATCCTGCTCGTCGCACTGACCGTCTTTTCCGCCGGCTGGGTCTGGGTGGCCACGGAGGCCAATCCCGCTATCGTGGGCCCTGCCAGTCTCGTGGGCGGGTTGGGTGGTTTCATCGTCGCGCTCATTGCGATCTTCAAGCCGCGCACGGCGCCCTTCACGGCACCGCTCTATGCGGTACTCGAAGGGCTCGCGCTCGGCGCCATCTCGGCGATCTACGACATCCAGTATCACGGCCTGCCACTCATGGCCGTGGGACTCACCTGCATGGTGCTGCTCGCCATGCTCATTTCCTATCAAACGGGATTGATCCGGGCGACGGACACGTTTCGGCGCGTCGTCATCTCGGCGACGATCGGCATCATGCTCTTCTACGTGCTGTCCATGGTGCTGTCGCTCTTCCACGTGGGCATGCCGCTGCTGCAGAACACGGGGCCGCTGGGCATTGGGCTCAGCATTGTGTTCGTGGCGGTCGCCGCACTGAACCTGGTGCTGGATTTCGACCTGATCGAGCGCGGCGCAAAGCAGGGCGCGCCGAAGTACATGGAGTGGTACGGCGGCTTCGCGCTGCTCATCACGCTCGTGTGGCTGTATCTGGAGATCCTGCGGCTGCTGGGGAAGGTGAGGAGTAGGTGATCGCTGGTCGCTGGTCGTTGGTCGCGGGT
>JBOHTE010000653.1:0-1350 GCA_050733555.1 Gemmatimonadaceae bacterium
CGGTTGGGCAGTGCCGCAAAGACCGTTCGCGGCGGGTACATCCTGCAGGACGCGGAAGATTCCGCACCCGAGCTGATTCTCATGGGGAGCGGCTCCGAGGTGCACATTCTGCTCGCCGCGGCGGAGAAACTCTTCGCCCACGAGATTCGCGTACGCGTCGTGAGCATGCCCAGCCTGGACGTGTTCGCGCGGCAACCGCGGGCGTATCGGGATGAGGTGCTGCCGCCCGGCATCAAGCACCGCATCGCCATGGAGGCCGCGAGTCCGTTGTCATGGTACCGCTGGGTCGGGGATGCGGGCGAAGTGATAGGCCTCGACCACTTTGGCGCATCGGCCCCATACGAGCGCCTCTATCAGGAATTCGGAATCACCGCCGAACACGTGGTCGCGCGCGCGCGGGAAATGCTCGACCGCTAGGCAGGTGGTGAAGGGGGACCCAATGGCAAACACCGGCACGACCAGCCACATGACGGCGCTGCTGGCGCAGGGGCAGAGCGTCTGGCTCGACTATCTGCGGCGCGGCATGCTGCGCGACGGCGACCTGGCGTCGCGCATCCAGGACGGGTTGCGTGGCATGACGTCGAACCCGTCCATCTTTGAAAAGGCAATTGATGAGAGCACGGACTACGATGCCGCGCTGCGCGATCCGGCACTCGGAGGCAAGACGGACGTGGAAGTGTTCGAGGAGCTGGCGGTGGAGGATGTGCGCGAGGCGTGCGACGAGTTTCGCGCGCTGTACGACGCCACCGATGGCGCGGATGGCTTCGTCTCCATCGAAGTCAATCCTCGACTTGCCCGCCAGACCGAAGCGTCGCTCGCGGAAGCCCACCGGCTGTGGCGCGAAGTGGGCCGGCCCAACGTGATGATCAAGATTCCGGGCACGCACGAAGGCTGGTCCGCGATCGAACGCGCGCTGGGCGAGGGACTGAACATCAACATCACGCTGCTGTTCTCGGTGGAGCACTACCGCGAGGTCGCGGAAGCGTATATCCGGGCGCTCGAAGCGCGGGTGCGTCTGGGACAGCCGGTGCATCGCATCGCATCGGTCGCGAGCTTCTTCGTGAGCCGCGTGGACACGGAAGTGGACAAGCGGCTGCAGGCCGAAGGCGACAGGAGCGCGTCGCTGCGCGGACAGGCCGCGGTGGCCAACGCGATACTCGCCTACGCGCTCTTCCGCGAGCTGTTTTCAGGGCCACGCTGGAACGCACTGGCCGCGCGGGGAGCGCGCATGCAGCGCCCGCTCTGGGCCAGCACCAGCACGAAGGACAAGGCGTACAGCGACGTGAAGTACGTCGACGCGCTCATTGGAGCGGATACGATCACGACCGTTCCGCCGGAAACGCTGGCGCG
>JBOHTE010000654.1:0-19233 GCA_050733555.1 Gemmatimonadaceae bacterium
GACCGGACGCGCACGGACGCGTACGTGCGCGCGGCGTACGGTGATCCCGACTCCGGCGCCTGGGCGCAACTCATGGCCGCCGTCGAGAAGTTCCACGAGGACACGCCGTTCCGGCCGTCCCCGCTCACCTTCGGGGCCGCCGACACGGCGGACACGGTGACGTCGGGCACGCAGTACATCGCCACGGGTGGACTCACGCGGTGGGGACTCCGACTGAGCGCGGCCGACCGACTGCACGTGCTCGAGAATCGCACGCTCAATTCGCTCTCGGCTCGAGTCGCGTACGAGCGCCCGTCAGTCGCGGTCTCGCTCTTCGCGGATTATCGCGGCGCGGACACGACGTCCACCGAGGAGGCAAGTGCGCAATGGACGCCGTTCGGACGCGTCACCTTCACCGGCGCTCTGACGCGGCGCCATGGCAGCGCGAACGGCGTGTCCACTGGCGCGACGTATGCCATGCGCGGCGAAGCCGGCCTGCGACTCGGACGGTTCTGGATGAGCGGCGGTGTCATGCGGCGTGATGCGGAAGTCGTCCCCGGACTCGTCGCATACGACCCCAGCTTCGCGAGCGCACTGTCCGGCAGCGGCTCGGCGATCTTCGGCACGCTGCGCGGCAAAGTGTACAAGGACATTGGCCTCGATGTGTCCGGTGAGCGCTGGAACGCGGACGGCTATTATCGCCCGCAGCTCCAGTCACACGAAGAGCTCTATCTCGACACGAAGTGGCTGCACCGGTTTCCCTCGGGCAATTTCGGATTTTTTGGCTCGGTGGCGCACGAATACCGGGGAAACACGATCTTTCCGGGAGTCGGGACGACGGAGTCGCTCGAGGGGGGCGGCCAGATCGCGGTTTACAATCACGTGCTGCTCACCCGCATCGAGGTGCGCATTCTCGATGCCGTCATCTTCTTTCACTCGATGTACGGGATCAATCCGCCCATCTTCGAGTACGTGCCCGGATTCCTGCAGCCCAGGCAGCGGCTGCTCTACGGTGTTCGCTGGCAGTTCTGGAATTGACAATAGCGTTGTGCCGTCGTAACTTACATGATTGCTCATGATACGAAGCATGACGGGGTATGGCACCGCGATGGGGGCTGTCGGATCGCAGCGTGTGACGGTGGAGCTGCGAACCGTCAATCATCGATTCTTCAATCCCAACATCAAACTTCCGAGTGCGCTGTCGCGCTGGGAAGGCGAAGTGCGCGACGCGCTGCGCAAGGCGATCGCTCGGGGACACGTGTCGCTCACCGCGCGTCTGGAACGCGACAACGCGGCCCCGGCTCGCGTGGATGAAGAGCGCTTCGCGGCCTATGCCGCCCAGCTGCGGGCCCTGCAGTCGCGACATGGCTTCACCGAAACTCTCGACATGCGCACGGTGCTGCGCATGCCGGATGTGATGTCGGGTGACACGCTGGATGAACTGCCGGCAAGTCCGTCGGATCTGCTGGCCATCGTCAGGACAGCGCTCGAGTCGCTGGAGCAGATGCGCGACGCCGAAGGGGTGCGGCTCGCGGCCATACTGGAGGAGCGTGCGGCCAGTCTGGAGCAGGCGATGGGACGGATCGCCGTCCGCGCGCCGGGCCGGCTGCTCGCTGAACGGGACCGGCTGCGCCAGAACGTTCGTGAGCTGGCTGACGGGGTAGACGTGGATCCGATGCGACTGGCGCAGGAGATCGCGGTGATGGCGGATCGGCTGGACGTGTCCGAGGAGATCGACCGGTTCCGCGCGCATCTCGACGCCTTTCGGGCCGCGCTGCACGCATCGGATCGGTCGCCGGTGGGGAAGCGACTCGGATTCCTGCTGCAGGAACTGCTGCGGGAAGCCAACACGACCGGCAGCAAGGCGCGTGATACGGCCATGATGCACGATGTGGTGGCGGTGAAGGAGGAGCTGGAGCGGATGGCGGAGCAGGTGGAGAACGTCGAGTGACGCAATTTCCGGTCATCCTCTCGTCTCCGTCCGGTGGCGGCAAAACCTCCATCGCGCGGTGTCTCTTGCAGTCCCGACCGGATGTCGGCTATTCGGTATCGTGCACGACGCGCCCGCCGCGGCAGGACGAAGTGGAGGGCGAGTCGTATTCCTTCCTGTCTACCGGCGAGTTTCTTGCGCGGCAGCAGCGCGGGGAATTTGCCGAAGCGGCCGAAGTGCACGGCAACCTGTACGGCACGTTGCGCAGCGAGGTCGCACGAGTGTTGTCGCGGGGGCAGTACGTGATCATGGACATTGACGTGCAGGGCGCCGCGCAGTTTCGCGTCGCCTTTCCGCAATCGGTGCTCATTTACGTGCTGCCACCGTCGGGTGAAGTGCTGCTCGAGCGACTGCGGGCGCGGAACACCGAGAGTGCCGCATCGCTCAAGAAGCGGCTGGTGAGTGCACTCGTCGAGCTGCGGGCGGTGCCGATGTATCACTACGTGGTGCTGAACGATGATCTGGAACGTGCAACGGCCAGCGTGTCGGGCATCATCGACGCGGAAGGGTTGCGGCGCGAGCGGTTGAAGAACGTCGAGCGCGACGTGCGCGCCATCATTGAACGGTTGGAACGGGAACTGGAAACCTGAGCACAAGGGAGCCATCGAACCATGCAAGTTTTCACTCCGGCGGAAGTCGCGAAGAACGCGACCAACAAGTACCTCGGCATACTCATCGCGGCCAAGTTTTCGCGCCTGCTCAATGAGTTTCCGCGCCTGTCGCCCGACGTGCGCGAGAAGAAACTCACCACGCGGGCGCTCGAGGAGCTGACCGAAGAGGACGGAATCAAGTATCGCGTCGTGCCGCGTCGCGGCCACTGACCCCATCCGGCGTGCGCCCCTGCGACGGACGGCGCGTGCTGCTGGGCGTGACCGGCGGCATTGCCTGCTACAAGACCGGGTGGCTTGCCCGTCTGCTCTCGCAAGCCGGTGCCAACGTCGACGTCGTGATGACGCACGCCGCCACGCAGTTCGTGGCACCCATCACCTTCGAGGCCCTCACCGGACGTCCGGTGCACACCGATCTGATCGCGGCGGGCCGGGCCCTCGATCACATCCACCTGGCGCAGGACGCCGAGGTCATCGTCGTGGCGCCCGCCACCGCCGATTTTCTGGCGCGTGCTGCGTGCGGGCGGGCCGATGATCTGTTGAGTGCATGCCTGCTGGCCACGCGAGTGTCCGTGTTGCTCGTGCCAGCAATGAACGACCGCATGTGGAGCCATGCGCAGACGCGGGCGAACGTGGCGCACCTGCGTGAGCTGGGCTACGCGGTCCTGGAGCCGGACGAAGGACCGCTCGCGGCGGGCGAGGGAAGCGGACCGGGGCGCATGCCGGAACCGGAGGTGATCTTCGCGCACGTGGAGCGGCTGCTGGAGCGCAACACACTGGCGGGCCGCCGGATCGTCGTGAGCGCGGGCCCCACACGCGAGCCCATCGACCCGGTGCGCTTCCTGTCGAATCGAAGCAGCGGCAAGATGGGCGTGGCGATCGCCGCGGCGGCGTGGCGGCGTGGCGCGGATGTCACGCTCGTTGCCGGCCCGCTCGAGCTCGCGCCGCCCGTTGGCGTGACGGTCGTTCCCGTGGAGACCACCCAGCAGATGGCGGACGCGATCGCAGCGGCCATTCCCTCGGCATCCGTTCTCATCATGGCGGCGGCACCCGCGGATTTCCGCGCCGCACAACCGGCGACGCAGAAAGTCAAGAAGGCGGCCGCACCGGCGACGATCGAGCTGACCGCAACGCCCGACGTGCTCGCCTCCACCGCGACGCTGCGGCCGTCGGGCATGGTGACGGTGGGCTTCGCCCTCGAGACGAGCGACCTGCTCGGGAACGCCCGCGCCAAGCTCGCCGCGAAACATCTCGATCTGATTGTCGCCAATGACGCGCTGGAGGATGGCGCCGGTTTTTCGGTGGACACGAATCGCGTCACGCTGATCGGCCGCGACGGCAGGTCGGAGGTGCTTCCACTGCTCAGCAAGGTGCTCGTGGCCGACGCGATTCTGGACCGCGTCGAGGCGCTGCTGCGTGCGCGCTGAGCAACTGCTTCGTCGCTACCTCGAGCAGCGGCGCGAGCTGGGTGAACAGGAGCTCGTGCTCGACGGCATGACGGTGGACCAGGTCATGCATCTGCTGGGAGCGAGGGGGCGCGTGCCGTCGCCATCCCCGGTGGACGAGCCCCCCGTTTCGCCTCGCGTGGCGGAGCCCGCGTCGGAGGCGACGTGGCGGCAAGTGCTGGAGGTGCCGCCAGGCGAGCCCCGGGTCGAGGAGGTGGGAGTGGCGCCGTCCGCAAAGCTGCATCCCTCGGCTAGCGCAATCTTCGAGACGCCGGAGCTCGTCGACCTCGCTGCGCTCGTCCGCGAGTGCACGCGCTGTCCGCTCTACCGAAGCGCCACGCATCCCGTGCCGGGCGAGGGAAACGCGAGCGCGCGACTCATGTGCGTTGGCGAAGCGCCCGGGGCACAGGAGGACGCGTCCGGCCGGCCCTTCGTCGGCCAGGCCGGCCAGCTCCTGACGAAAATCCTCGCCGCGATTAAGTTGCAGCGGGAAGACGTCTTCATTGCCAACGTGCTGAAACACCGCCCGCCCGGCAATCGCAATCCACTTCCCAACGAGGTGGAGGCGTGCAGTCCCTACCTCGTGCGCCAGATCCAGTTGATTCGCCCGTCGGTGATCCTGGCCCTCGGGACCTTCGCGGCGCAGTCGCTGCTCGAAACGAAGCTGTCCATTGGCAAGCTTCGCGGTACGATACACCAGTACCACGATATTCCGGTCGTGGTGACCTATCATCCGGCGGCGCTGCTCCGGAACCCCGCATGGAAGCGATCCACCTGGGAAGATGTCCAGCTCGCCCGCCGAATACTCGATAGCGCCAGCGCCTGACGCGTTCCGGGACCGTCGTCCGCCCTATTCCGAAGAAGCCGAAGCGGCGGTACTGGGCGCAATGCTCATGGACCAGGACGCCGTGCTGCGCGCCGCGGAACACGTGGACGACACGATGTTCTATCGCGAGGGGAACCGGCGGATTTTTCGCGCCATGGTGGGCATCACCGAGCGCGGTGACGTGGTGGATGCGCTCACGCTGGCCGAGGAGCTCTCGCGCCGGAGTGAGCTGGAGGCGGCTGGCGGCAAGGAGCACATCGCGGAACTCATGTACGCGGTACCGACGTCGGCCAACGTCGAGTACCATGCGCGCATCGTCAAGGAAAAGGCGCTCCAGCGGCGACTGATCGAGACCTGCACGACGCTCATCACCGAGGCGTTTGCCGGCACGAGCACGGCCGCGGAACTGCTCGACGAGGCGGAGCACCGTGTCTTCCAGGTGAGCCAGCAGCGCGGGGCGCAGGGCTTCATGCGCATCAAGGAGCTCATGTGGCCCACGATGGAGCGAATCGAGGCGCTGCAGCGCGGCGGCAAGACCATTACCGGCGTGCCCACCGGATTCGCCGATCTCGACGAGATGACGTCGGGCTTCCAGCCCTCGGAGCTGGTCATCGTCGCGGCGCGGCCTTCCATGGGGAAAACGGCGTTCGTCCTGAACGTCGCGCAATACGCCGCTATCGAAAAGAATGTTCCGGTGGCGCTCTTCTCGCTCGAAATGAGTAAGGAGTCACTGGTGCAGCGCATGCTCACCGCGGAAGCGCGCGTGGATGCGCAAAAACTGCGGAAGGGCATGCTGCGCGATGATGATTTTCCGCGCATGGCGCGCGCCGCTGGAATCCTGAGTGCCGCGCCCATCTGGATTGACGACTCGGCCGGGATCACGCTGCTCGAGATTCGCTCCAAGGCCCGCCGGCTCAAGGCGGACGCGAACGTCGGCATTGTGATCGTGGACTATCTGCAACTCATACAGGGACCACCCAATTCGGAGAGCAGGCAGCAGGAAATCAGCACGATCTCGAGGTCGCTCAAGGCGCTGGCAAAGGAACTCAGCGTGCCGGTGGTGGCGCTCTCCCAGCTGTCACGGGCGCCGGAACAGCGCGCCGGCGACCATCGCCCGCAGCTCTCGGATCTGCGCGAATCGGGCGCCATCGAGCAGGACGCGGATCTCGTGATGTTCATCTATCGCCAGGAAGTGTACGATGGGCCCACCGACAAGGATGGCAACTCGCTGGAAGGACGCGCCGAGATCATTGTCGGCAAGCAGCGCAACGGCCCGATTGGATTCGTCAATCTGTTCTTCCACAAGGCGTACACGCGGTTTGAGAACTACACGGCACGGCAAAGCTGAGGGAGGGCCGGGACGCGGTGTGACGGGCCTTCGGCCCGCACGCCTGCTGGAAGCGCCGGTCGGCGGCCGGCTGCAGGACGCAGGCGCGAACGCATGACGCGCACCGTCTTCCGCTGCTCCGAGTGCGGCGCCGAGCATCCCAAGTGGGCCGGACGCTGCGACACGTGCGGTGAGTGGAACTCGCTCGTCGAGGAGGCGGTCTCTCCGCGCGCGAAGAGTGCCGGCGGCCGGCGGCGGGCGGCGGGCGCATCCCCCGCTGAAGGCGGAAGCGTCGCTCCCACATTCCGCTTGCGCGAGGTCGAGGGTGCCGAGAGCCGCCGCTGGCATACCGGCATCGGCGAGTTCGATTTCGTCGTGGGTGGCGGCATCGTTCCCGGTTCCATGGTGCTCATTGGGGGCGAACCAGGCATCGGCAAGTCCACCCTGCTTCTTCAGGTGGCCGCGCGATTGCACCAGGCCGGACATTCGGCGCTGTACGTGTCAGGCGAGGAATCGCCGTTGCAGGTACGCCTCCGCGCCGATCGCCTTGGCGAATTTTCGGGCGAGGTGGAGCTGCTCTGCGACACGCAACTGGAAACGATTCTCGCGACAGCCGCGAGCAGGTCGCCGCGCGTCCTGTTCGTCGATTCCATTCAGACGATCTTCACCGGCGACCTCGAGGGAGCCCCGGGCAGCGTCGGGCAGGTGCGCGAATGCGCCGCACGATTGATGCGCTTCGCCAAGGACAGCGGCACCAGCGTCTTCGTCGTTGGCCACGTCACGAAAGGCGGCGGCATTGCCGGCCCGAAGACCCTGGAGCACATCGTGGACACGGTGCTCTACTTCGAGGGCGAGGGCTCGCTCGACCAGCGCGTGCTGCGGGCCACCAAGAACCGATTCGGTGGCGTGGACGAAATTGGCGTGTTCGAGATGACAGCGGGCGGCCTTGTCGCCATGGACAATCCCTCGGCGCTCTTCCTCGGCGACCGGCTCACCCCATCGTCAGGCGGCGCGGTGACGGTGCTCATCGAGGGCAGCCGCCCGCTCCTGGTGGAGGTGCAGGCACTCGCGGCGAAGGCCGGCTTTGGAACGCCGCAGCGCGTGTCCACCGGGTACGACGCGCGGCGCCTGGCGCTGCTGCTCGCGGTACTCGACAAACGCGCGCGATTGCCGTTTCCCCAACTCGACGTCTTCGTCAACGTCGTTGGCGGACTGCGCATGCAGGAGCCGGCCGGCGATCTCGCGGTGGCGGCGGCACTCGCCTCGAGCGTCTACGATCGCCCGCTGCCGCTCGACGCGGTCTTTCTCGGCGAGGTCGGGCTCTCCGGCGAGATTCGCCCCGTGTCGCAGGCGGAGCGCCGCCTTGGGGAAGCACGCAAGATGGGCATGCGCACCGCGTACCTCTCGTCGCGCGGCACACCGCACCGCGGCCCGCGCGCCAAGGGCGGTGACGAGACGCTTCGCGCCGCCGGCGTGGCGAACATCGCTGACCTGTTCGCCATGCTCTTTCCATGACGGCCGCGGTGCACGACACGAATAGGGGGGCATCCGCCTCGACTCGCGTCGTGCGCGATGTGGGCGTCGTGATCGTCGCGGCCGGCGGGGGCACGCGCACCGGGAGTACGGAGCTCAAGCAATTCCGCTGGGTGGCGGGCAAGCCGATGCTGCTGCACAGCGTGCAGCGCTTCATGGAGCGGGACGACGTGGCCATCGTCGTGTGCGTGCTGCCGCGACAGTACGCCGGCGATCCACCACCCTGGATCTTCCAGTGCGATCTCGACCGGCTACTGGTGTCCACAGGCGGGCGCGAGCGCGGCGATTCCGTGCTCAACGGACTGCGCGACATGCCGCCGGAGGTTCGCATCGTCCTCGTGCACGACGCCGCGCGCCCGTTCGTGGATCGGGAGACGATGCACCGCGTCATCGCGGAGGCGCGCGCCGGTCGCGGCGCGGTCGCGGCGCTTCCGGTTCAGGATACGATCAAGGAGGTCGACGATGCGGGACGGATCGTGCGCACGGTTGAGCGAGCGTTGCTCTGGCGCGCGCAAACGCCGCAGGCATTCCCGCGCGACATGATCGAGCAGGCGTACGCGGATGCGCACCGCGCGCGCATCTCGGCCACGGACGATGCGGCGCTGTGTGAGCGCATGGGATTTCCGGTCGTCGTGGTGCGCGGGAGCGAGACCGCGATGAAGATCACCGAGGAGTCGGACTTTGCACGCGCCGAAGCGCTCGCGCCGCTTGCCGAATGAACCGTGCGCCACTCGCGATCCCGTTCTGGTCCGCGGCGGAAATCGAAGCCTCGCTCGCGGGCACCTTGCAGCACCTGCGGGACGGGCGCGTGCTCGCGTATCCCACGGAGACGGTGTACGGCTTTGGCGGCGCCACCGATACGGCGTCTGTCTCCGCCCTGGTGACGCTCAAGTCGCGGCCGCCGGGCAAGCCATTCCTCATTCTGGTCGCATCGAGCGAGATGGTCACGCGACTCGACCTGAAACTGACCGGCTACGCCGCGCGGCTCGCCGCGCGCCACTGGCCCGGTCCACTTACACTCGTGCTCCCCGGCGCAGAGCGACGTCTTCCCGCACGGCTGCGCGGCCCCGAAGGCGGCATCGCCGTACGCTGGACTTCACACGCGGCGTTGGCACGGTTGCTGCTCGCCCATGGAGCTCCGCTGACATCCACGAGCGCCAATCGGCCGGGCGTGGCGGCAGCCATGGCGGCTGGTGACATCGAACAGCAATGGAGCGACGCGATCATGCGTGGCACGCTCCGCGTTCTGAATGGCGGCCGCCTCGTCCCCTCGGCTCCCTCAACGGTGGTAGATTGCATGGGACGACACCCACGTGTCATCCGGCCGGGCGCGATTCCATCTGCGGTGCTGCGCGAGAGTGTGCCGGACCTGATCGGAGACGTGTGACCCCGATGCGAATTCTCTTCGTGTGCACCGGCAATACCTGTCGCAGCGTCATGGCGGAAGCGATCGCGCGACGACTGGTTCAGGAACGCGGCCTCACGGACGTCGAGGTCGGCAGTGCCGGCACCGCCGCGTGGGCGCAGGCACCGGCATCCGATGGCGCCCTGCTCGTCTGCATGGAGCGCGATACCGACATCTCGCCACACCAGGCGCGTCTGGCCACGACGGAACTGCTGGACGCCTATGATCTCGTGCTGGCCATGGGCCCGCATCACGTCGAGCGTCTCGAGGCGCTGGGTGGCAAGGGGAAGGCGTTCCTGCTCAGTCAGTACGCATCGCATGGTGCAATCGACCGGCCCATTGGCGACCCCTTCGGGGGCGAGCTCGCGTTGTACCGGGAAACGTACGATGAGCTGGATGCGGAGATCCGGCGCGTGCTGGATCGCATCGAAGCCGAGCGCAATCCGGGCGTGTCGTGATCGTCCGTCCGCGCCGCCTGGTCCTGCTTGGCCATCCCGTATCGCATTCGCTCTCGCCCGTGTTTCAGAACGCGGCGCTGCAGAGTGCCGGCGTTCCCATCCGCTACGAGGCGGTCGACGTGGAGGCCGGCGACCTGCGCCAGACCCTGCGCGGGCTGGCGGATGAGGGCGCGGCCGGGAACGTGACCAGTCCACACAAGGAAGCAGCCGCGGCGGCGTGTGACCGCCTCACGACGCTGGCGCAACGCGTGGGCGCGGTGAACACGTTCTGGATGGACGACAGCGGGGCACTGGTTGGCGACAACACGGACGTCGCCGGATTTGCGCATCTCGCCGCCGGGGTCCTTGGCGATCGGCCCGAAGGCATCCGCGTCACGGTCCTGGGTGCGGGCGGTGCGGCTGCCGCCGTGCTCGCCGCCGTGGCACCGTGGCCGGACTGTCACGTCGTCCTCGCGGGGCGCAACAGCGGGCGGCTCCGGAATCTCGCGCAGCGATTTCCGATCGTGCAGGCCGCGTGCGGCGATGTGGTGCGGTCGGTGCGCGACGCACACGTCATCGTGAACGCCACGCCGGTCGGGCAATCGGATGAGGCACTCCCCGCACCGGTCGAAGCGCTCGCGCCGGACGCGGCCGTGCTGGATCTGGTGTGCCGGAGAGGCGACACGGCCTGGGTGCGCCAGGCCCGGCTCGCAGGACATCGGGCCTCGGGTGGCCTGCCCATGCTGGTGGAGCAGGGCGCGCTCGCCTTCGAGCGGTGGCTCGGTATTCCGGCGCCTCGTGCCCTCATGTGGCGCGCGGCGTGCGAGGCGTCATGAACCTCGCGGACGGCAGGCTCTGGAGCGAAGCGGCGCGCGCCGTCGTGGATCTGCTGTTGCCGCGCGCCTGCGCCGCATGCGACCGGCTGCTCGACGCTGGCGACCGCCGCCTCGTGTGCGGTCGCTGCTGGACGCGACTGCACGAGCTTCCGTTTCCGCGCTGCGCGCGATGCGGGCATCCACTCTCGCGGCTGGAGTGCACGTGGTGCGCGCTGCTGCCGCCCTGGGTGCGCGCGGCACGCTCCGTGTGCTGGATTCCGGGCGACACGGGCGGCGCCATCGTCCATGCGCTCAAGTACGCGGGCTGGCGCGCGCTTGCCACGGAGATGGCCGCTCGCATGGCCCGACTCACGTGGCCGGCGGATGTGGTTCGCGAGCGCACGGCGCTGCTCCCCGTTCCGCTGTCGCGGACGCGATTGCGCGAACGCGGGTACAATCAGAGCGCGCTGCTCGCTCGAGCACTCGGCACGCAGTGGACGCTGCCGGTGTGGGAACACTGCGTGGAGCGCACACGCGATACGCGGACGCAGACCCGATTGACACCGGAAGAGAGGCGGCACAACGTTTCCGGCGCGTTTGCCGTGCCGCATCCCCAGCGCTCGCGGCTGCCGGGCACGCACCTCGTACTGGTGGACGATGTGATCACCACGGGTGCCACGCTTTCAGAATGCGCCGCGGCGCTCTTCGACGCGGGCGCACGTATCATCAGCATCGTGACCTTTGGACGGGCGCCGGCCATCGGCGACCAGTTCTGACAACGGAATTCCGGGACGGGACGGACAACATGACGATTCGGGTGGGCATCAATGGATTTGGACGCATTGGGCGCCAGATCGTACGCGCGGCGAAGGAGCAGGGGCGTACCGAGATTGACTTTGTCGCGGTGAACGATCTCACCGATACGCGGACCCTCGCGCATCTGTTCAAGTACGACTCGGTGCACCGCACTTACCGCGGAGTCGTGACGCACTCGGACGACTGTATCAGTGTGGACGGCGACGATATTCGCGTCCTCTCCGAGCGCGACCCCGGCGCACTGCCCTGGAAGGATCTCGACGTGGACATCGTCGTGGAGTCCACCGGGCGATTCACCAAGGCGGAAGACGCACGCAAGCATCTCGCCGGCGGCGCACGGAAGGTCATAATCTCGGCGCCGGCCAAGGGCGAAGACCTCACGGTCGTCATGGGCGTGAACCACGACCGGTACGATGCGGCATCGCACCACATCATCTCGAATGCCTCGTGCACGACCAACTGCCTCGTCCCCATGGTGAAGGTGGTGCGCGACGCATTCGGCTTCCGGCATGCGTCCATGACCACGATACACAGCTACACGAACGATCAGCACGTGCTCGACATGCCGCACAAGGATCTGCGTCGTGCGCGGGCGGCGGCCGTGTCCATGATTCCCACGACGACCGGCGCAGCCAAGGCGACGTCTCTTGTCATTCCGGAAGTGAAGGGGCTCATTGATGGACTCGCGATTCGCGTGCCCACGCCGGACGTCTCCTTCACGGATCTCGTGGTCGAGGTGGAGAAGTCCACGACCGTCGCCGACGTGAACGCCGCGTTCAGCCAGGCGGCGGCATCCGGCCCGCTGGCCGGATATCTCTGCTACAGTGAAGAGGAGCTCGTGAGCTCCGATTACATTGGCAGCGCGTACTCGTGCATCCTGGATGCCAGGTGCACCAACGTCATTGCCGGCACGCTCGTGAAGGTGTGCGGCTGGTACGACAACGAATGGGGGTATGCGTCACGCTGCGTGGATCTCGTGCGTCTCGTCGGCAGCCGCCTCGCCTAGCGCATCGCGATGACGAAGCGGACGGTTCAGGATCTCACGGACGCCGAACTGCGCGGCAGACGGGCGCTCGTACGCGTGGACTTCAACGTGCCCATGGACGCGACGGGACACGTCTCCGACGACACGAGAATTCGCGCCGCCATTCCGACCATTGAACTGCTGCTGCAGCGGGGCGCTCGCGTCGTCGTGCTGCTGTCGCATCTCGGCCGTCCCAAGGGAAAGCCGGACGCGCGATACTCGCTCGCACCGGTCGCGGAGCACCTTGCCACGCTCGTCAGCGATCCCGTTCGGTTCGTGAATGCGACGGCTGGTGACACGGCCGTTGCCGCCACTCGTGACGCACCGGCGGGCACGATTCTGCTTATGGAGAACACCCGCTTCGCGGCGGGCGAAGAGTCCAACGATCCGGCATTTGCGCGCCAGCTCGCCGAGCTCGGTGATCTGTACGTGAATGACGCGTTCGGTTCGGCGCACCGGGCGCACGCATCCACCGAGGGCGTGGCGCACGACCTGCACCCGGCGGTTGCCGGCCTGCTCATGCAGCGGGAGCTGGCGTTCCTGGGCGACGCGCTGGCGGACCCGCGACACCCGTTCGTCGCGGTACTGGGCGGCGCCAAGATCTCCGGCAAGATCGACGTGATCGAGGCGCTGCTGCCCCGGGTCAACAAGCTGCTCGTGGGTGGTGCCATGGCCTGTACGTTCTTCCGTGCGATGGGACTGGAGACCGGCGGCTCGCTCGTCGAGGAGGACCGCGTGGACATGGCCCGGGCGCTGGTTCGGCGAGCGGGTGACACGCTGGTCCTCCCCGACGACGCCATGGTGGCGCCGTCGCTGAGTGCGGCGAGCGCTGCCCACGACGTGTCGCGCACGCGGATTCCGGCCACGCAAGCGATGTTCGACGTGGGTCCGGCGACCAACGTCCACTTCGGCCACGAGTTGGCTGGCGCCATGACGATCGTCTGGAACGGTCCCATGGGCGTGTTCGAGACGCCACCCTTCGACGCGGGCACACGGGCCGTGGCGCAGGCAATGGCCCGTGCCACCGCCGGCGGTGCCACGACGGTCGTGGGCGGAGGCGATTCTGCCGCGGCCGTGGAAGCGATGGGACTCTCGTCGAGCATGACGCACGTTTCCACCGGCGGAGGTGCGTCGCTCGAATTTCTCGAAGGGAAGGTACTTCCGGGCGTGGCGGCCCTCGACGACCGGCGCACCTGATGCGCTCACCCGTCTTCGCCGCCAACTGGAAGATGAACCACGGCCCGCGGGCCACCCGTGTCTATCTCGAGCACTTCCTCTCGCACTATCGCGAGCGTGACGACCGCACCGTGATCATCTGTCCGCCCGTTGTCTCGCTCGAGACGGCGCGCGCCGCGCTGGCGGCTCGCTCCGATATTCTGCTGGGCGTGCAGAATGTCTTCTGGGAGGAGAAGGGGGCGTTCACCGGCGAGACGTCGCCGGCGATGGCGCACGAAGCCGGCGCCTCTGTCACACTCGTTGGTCACTCGGAGCGACGACAGCTCTTCGGTGAGACGGATGCCATGACCGCGCGCAAGTGTGCAGCCGCCTGGGGCGGCGGTCTCACGCCGATGCTGTGCGTCGGTGAGAGTCAGGATGAGCGCGATCGTAACGAGACGCGCGCCGTTGTCCTGCGACAGCTCCGCGCGGGAATCACCGGTCTCGACGAGTCGCTGGTCGTGCGCATGCTGTTCGCGTACGAGCCCGTGTGGGCCATCGGTACTGGACGAACTGCCATGCCCGCTGACGCGAGTGACGTGCACGGCTGGATCCGCGCGGCGCTCGTGGAGGAGGTTGGCGAGCACGCGCGAGAGATTCCGGTGCTCTACGGCGGGAGCGTCAATGCGGACACCGCGCCGAAGCTCATGGCTGCACCGAATGTGGACGGCCTGCTGGTCGGTGGCGCCAGTCTCGACGCCGAGCGCTGGGCGCAGATCGCCTGCTGCACTTGATCCCGCCATCTAACCTGTCTACTTTTCAGTGCTTAGCCCACACTCCACCGGTCGCGTCCGATGTACACGTTCCTGCTCGTTCTGCTCGTCCTGGACTGCTTCGTGCTCGTCGCTGCCGTGTTGCTCCAGTCCCCCAAAGGGGGCGGACTCGCGGCGACGTTTGGCGGGACCAGCTCATCCTCCGATTCGATCATCGGTTCGCGACAGGCCGCGAACCTGCTCACCAAGACGGCATGGTGGACCGGGGGACTCTTCCTCGGTATCGCGTTCATCATGCAGCTGATCGGACAGCGTTCCGGCACGCCGCGGTCGGTGCTGGATCAGCCCTTCTCGCAGCAGGGAGCGCCCACAGCACCGGCAACCGGCACGAGCGCCCCCGCTCTGCCGCTTCAGCCCGCCGCTCCGGCGTCCAGGACACCCAGCAGCCAGCCACCGGCCAGCCAACCCAAGAAGCCGTAGCGGATGGCCAGCGTGCCCGAGTCCCAGGCAGGGTTCCTCCTCCTCGAGGATGGGACCCTTTTTCACGGACGTATGCGCGACCCGTTGCAGCCAACGGTGGCCGAAGTCGTGTTCACGACGAACATGACGGGATACCAGGAAGTCTTCACCGATCCGTCGTATCAGGGGCAGATCGTCGTGCTGACGGCGCCAATGATCGGCAATTACGGTGTGAACGCCGACGATCCTGAGTCCGCGCACGTGCAGGTAGCCGGTGTGGTCGTTCGCGAGCTGTCGGAGCAATATTCGAACTGGCGCGCGACGGGTGGCTTGCGCGAATGGTTGGCACAGGCCAAAGTCCCGCTCCTGGAAGACATTGATACCCGTCGGCTCACGCGACACCTGAGATCAGCGGGCGTGATGCGCGGCGTGATTGGCGCGGGCGAGTCGCCCGACGCCTCCGCCGTTGCGGCACTGGAGGCTTGTCCGTCCATGGAAGGATTGGACCTGGCCTCACGCGTGACCACGGGGCGGCGCTACGTCTGGGGCAATCCCGCCGCGTCCACGCACATCGTGGCGTATGACTACGGAATCAAGCGGAACATCCTGCGAGTCTTCACCGAACACGACTGCCGCGTGACGGTTCTGCCTGCGGACACTCGCGCGGATGAAGCGCTCGCACTCGCTCCGGATGGCGTATTTCTCTCGAATGGCCCAGGCGATCCTGCAGCGGTCAGCTATGCGCCAGGCATCATCAAGGATCTCGTTGCCAGCGAAATTCCGTTGCTTGGCATCTGTTTGGGGCATCAACTGTTGGGAGTGACCTTCGGCGGGCGTACGGAGAAAATGCCGTACGGGCACCACGGTGGAAATCACCCCGTGCGGGAAGTGGATACGGGACGCGTCCTGATCACCTCGCAAAATCATGGTTTTGCCGTCGTGGGAACGGAACAGGAAGTTCGCGGGGCTCCCGCGCTGCGGGTTACGCACGTGAACCTGAATGACGGATCCGTCGAAGGACTCCAGCATCGCGAGCTTCCAGTCTTCGCGGTCCAGTACCATCCGGAGGCAGCGCCAGGGCCGCACGACGCTCGGCCGCTGTTCTCCCAATTCATGGACGCCGTGAGGTCCAGGGTACGGTCAAACGTCCCAAACGGTTGACACACAATAGTTAACGTCATAGCTTCGACGCACGAATCACCTGCTCCGAGCGTTCTGATCCGAGGGAATGGAATGACCAAAGCCGACATTGTCGAGCGCGTCACAACGCAAATCTCGCGCACCGCGGGCCCGATGATCTCGAAGAAGGATTGTGCTCGCGTCGTTGACGCATTTCTCGACGCCATCAAGGAGTCGCTCAAGGCGCAGAAGAACATCGAGGTGCGTGGATTCGGCACCTTCAAGATCCGCCAGCGGAAGACGCGAATGGCGCGCAATCCCCGAACCGGTTCGCCCGTAGAGGTTTCCGCGCGTCCGGTGCCTGTCTTCAAGCCGTCCAAGGAGCTGCGGGCTCTCGTGGCGGATGAGGAGCCGCTTCCCAGCCGAGACGAGCGCCCGTATCCCGCCGCCTGATCGCGCGTCGTACTGCCTGAATTTCACGCCCCGGCCCGCCGCCTGCGACAAGCCGGGGCGCGTGGCATCCGCGACTCACTTGCCCGCCGGGTGCGCTGCGGGCACACTTCATGGCATGACCGTGACCGCGCTCCTCTTTGCTTCGTACGCGGACATGCTCGGCCGGGAGACCGTGGAGATGACGCTGCCGGCTGGCGCGACCGCCGCGGATGCACTCGCATGGTTGCGCGCCCTGCCCGGAGGTGAGGCGCTGCCGCCCGCACCGCTGCTCGCGGTGAATCTCGAGTATGCGCGGGCCGAGACAGCGCTCAATTCCGGCGATGAGCTTGCCGTCATCCCGCCCGTGGCAGGCGGCTGACATGCGCGCCGCCATCGTGGACGGTGCGATTGACGTGGCCGCCTTGCTCGCCGAGGTCGCCGCGGCGTCGCACGGAGCGACCGTGCTCTTCATTGGGACCGTTCGCGACGTGAACGACGACCGCGCGGTCACGGGCATCGACTACACCGCGTATGTGCCGATGGCCGGGCGCGAGATGCAGCGGATCCTGCGCGAAGCGGCGGAGCGCTTCGACACGGACGCTGCCGTCATCGAGCACCGCATCGGCCATCTCGAACTGGGCGACGCGAGCGTGGCGATCGTGGTGGCGCATGCGCGCCGCGCCCAGGCGTACGCGGCGTCGCGCTACATTGTCGAAGCACTCAAGCAGCGTGTTCCCATCTGGAAGCGCGAAGCGTACGTGGACGGAACGCGCGAATGGGTCACGCAGCAGGGCGCGATGGTCGCGCATCCGGATTGATGCCGTCGCGAAAACTTCCATCATGCGCCGCCGCCGGATAAGTTCTCTGGCGGCGGTTTCTTTTCTCTCTTCTCACATCATTACAACTGGCATGGTTGACAAGATCACCGTAGTCGGGGCGGGAAACGTGGGCGCTACCACGGCCCAGCGCATCGCCGAGAAGGCGCTCGCGCGCAGGGTCGTCATGGTGGACGTCGTGGAAGGCGTGCCGCAGGGCAAGGGCCTGGATCAGTGGGAGTCCGCGCCGATCGAAGGCTTCGATACGCGCGTGACCGGCACCAATTCGTACGACGACACGGCGAACTCGGATGTCATCGTGGTCACGGCGGGCATCGCGCGCAAGCCGGGCATGTCGCGCGACGATCTGCTGAACACCAACGTCGGCATCGTGAAGCAGGTCTCCGAACAGATCAGGCGCACGTCGCCCAACGCCATCATCATCATGGTGTCCAATCCGCTCGACGTCATGGCGTACGTGGCGCTCAAGGTGACGGGCTTTCCGCGCGAGCGCGTGATCGGCATGGCGGGCGTCCTGGACTCGGCGCGCTATCGCGCCTTCATCGCGGAGACGCTCGACGTGTCAGTGCAGGACATCCAGGCCATGGTGCTCGGCGGCCACGGCGACACCATGGTTCCACTCATCAGCTACACGACCGTGAGCGGCATTCCGGTGACGCAGCTCATGGACGGACCCACCCTCGAGGCGATCGTGACGCGCACGCGCACGGGCGGCGCGGAAATCGTGAAGCATCTCAAGACGGGATCCGCCTACTACGCCCCGTCCGCCGCCGCCGTGCAGATGTGCGAGGCCATTGTGCACGACCAGAAGCGGGTGTTGCCGTGCGCCGCCTGGCTGGAGGGTGAGTACGGCTTCTCCGGTCTCTTCCTGGGCGTCCCCTGCAAGCTCGGTCGCAACGGCATTGAACGCATTCTCGAGGTGGAGCTCACCAGCGCGGAGCGCCTCGATCTGGGCAAGAGCGCCGATGCCGTCCGCGAACCCATGAAGCTCGTGCAGTTGTGAGCGCGCGGGACGCATCCGGGCGGATCGTGCGGTTCTGGCGATCCACGGTTGGCAAGAAGATGGTCATGGCGGTGACCGGACTCATCATGGTCGCCTTCGTCATCGTGCACATGATCGGCAATCTGCAGATCTTCGAAGGCGCGGTTCGGCTCAACGCCTATTCGCACTTCCTGCACCACACGATCAACGAGCTGCTCTGGCTGCTGCGCATCATTCTGCTCGTGTCCGTGGGGCTGCACATCGTGGCAGCCATCCAGCTCACGCGACTCGACCGGGCGGCGCGGCCGCGGGGCTACGCGATGCGCCGGGCGCAGGCGGCCACGGTGTCCTCGCGATCCATGCGCTGGGGCGGGGTCGCGCTGGCGCTGTTCATCGTGTTCCATCTGCTGCACCTCACCACCGGCACCATCCAACCGGTTCCGTTCACGGAAGGCAACGTGTACGCGAACATGATCGGCGGATTTCGCCTGTGGTGGGTGACGCTGATCTACGTCCTCGCCATGATTGCGCTCGGCCTGCACCTGTATCACGGTGACTGGAGCTCGATCCGGACACTGGGCATCAACCGGCCGAAGGCCGAGCCCCTGCGGCGTCCCGTGGCGGCGACGATTGCCATTGTGGTGTGGGCCGGATTCACGCTCGTGCCGCTGGCGATCTATTTCGGCCTGGTGAGCTGATCATGGAACTGACATCGGGTGTTCCGGATGGCCCTATCGAGCAGAAGTGGGATGCGTACCGGAACGGGATGAAGCTGGTGAATCCGGCGAACAAGCGCCGCCACACGGTGCTCGTCGTCGGCTCGGGGCTGGCCGGCGCGGCGGCGGCCGCATCGCTCGCCGAGCTGGGCTACCAGGTGAAGTGTTTCTGCTTCCAGGACTCGCCGCGGCGCGCGCACAGCATTGCGGCACAGGGTGGCATCAACGCCGCCAAGAACTATCAGAACGACGGCGATTCCATCTGGCGGCTGTTCTACGACACGGTGAAGGGAGGCGACTTCCGCTCGCGCGAAGCCAATGTCTATCGCCTCGCGCAACTGAGCGTCAACATCATCGACCATTGTGTCGCGCAGGGCGTGCCGTTCGCGCGCGAATACGGCGGCCTCCTCGACAACCGCTCATTCGGCGGTGCGCAGGTTTCGCGAACGTTTTACGCGCGCGGCCAGACTGGCCAGCAATTGCTGCTGGGATGTTATCAGGCGTTGTGCCGGCAAATCGAGGCCGGCAACGTTCAAATGTTTCCCCAAACCGAAAT